>RGAX01000017.1 GCA_009919985.1 Opitutaceae bacterium | reverse complement strand
CTGACGTTGGCCCTGAAGTGGCGGATGAGGGCGGCGTCGATCACTCCGATCTGGTCGGGGGAGAGGCGGTCGAGGCCGGCGCGGGCGTAATCATCGGCGGTCATAATGACCTTGAGGCCAGGGAAGTCGTCGGCACGGACGACAGTCAGCGTAAGCAACACAAACGCGATGAAGCGGAAGGAGCGCAGGGTTTTCATGAGGGGTACGTGGGAGGAAGGGCGGTGGGAGGGGGAAGTAGAGACGGAGTTTCTGCCTTAATAAAATCGGCCCCAATGGTTTGTGCGGTGATCAGTTCGGCGAAGGCACCGCCGCGGGCCAGCAAGGTATTGTAATCACCTTCCTCGAGCACGGCGCCGTCACGTAGAACAACGATGCGATCGGCGTTTTTGATAGTGCTGAGGCGGTGCGCGATCGTGATGACGGTGCGACCTTGAGCGAGGCGGTCGAGGGCTTGTTGGATCAGGCGCTCGCTCTCGTAATCGAGGGCGGAAGTGGCTTCGTCGAGGATCAGTACGGGCGGATTGCGCAAGATGGCGCGCGCGATCGCTATGCGTTGGCGCTGGCCTCCGGAGAGCGTGACGCCGCGCTCTCCAATCGGCGTCTGGTAGCCTTGCGGCATTTTTAAAATAAATTCTTCGGCGTTGGCGAGGCGGGCAGCTGCGCGCACTTCTTCGTCGGTGGCGCCGGCGTGGGCAAAGCGGATGTTTTCATCAACGGTTCCGGAAAGTAGAATGCTTTCCTGCATGACAACGGCCATCTGGCGGCGGATCCAGCGCATGTCCCATTCGCTTTGCGGGACCCCGTCGATTAGGATTTGGCCGGCGGTCGGCGCGTAGAGGCCGAGGAGGAGATTGGCCAACGTGCTCTTGCCGGAGCCGGAGGGACCAACCAGCGCAATATTTTCGCCAGGGCGGATTGTGAGGGAAAAGGATTCGATTACGCGTTTCTCTGTCTCGGGATACGTGAACGCGACGCGATCGAATACAATGTCACCGGAGAGACGTTTTTCGCGCCGCGCTCCATGCCATTCTTCGACGTAGGGCGAATCGATGAGTTCTTTGATGCTCGCGTAGCTTTCTCGGCCCGCGAACCACGGTTCGCTCAATCCGATCACCATCTGCACCGGCGCCAAAATCACGGGTAGGCCCGCGATAAAGGCTACGAGAGTGCCGACCGTCATCTGGCCTTGTATCGCGAGGATCGCGCCGCCGGCCACTACGAGTGCGGCGATGGCTTGCGTGCTCACGTAGGTGAATGTGCCAAAAACCGCGCTCACCCACGATTGATCGACGCGGCTGCGCGCGAAGTCGCCGCTGCTGCGATCGAGCAGTTGCTCGGCCTGTTTTTCTTCGCCGAAGCTGCGCACTAGGCGAAGCGCGGAAATGAATTCACTGGCTGTACCGGTGAGTTTTTCCTGCGCTAGCCGTGCTTCGTGGTTGGTGAGTTGGAGCTTCGCGAAAAAGCGCCACTTGGCGAACGCCCACACGGGCAATGCCAGCACGAGGATCGCCGTGAGCCGCCAATTGAGAAATGCCAGCACTAGAAATACCCCTGTGCTGTACAAGATCACGGGCAGGAATTGATTCAGCACCGAATATAGTAGTGATTCAATTTTCTGTGTATCGAATGCGTACTTCGAAAGCAGGCGGCCTGTTTTCTGACGATCAAGATAGCTGAAACTCAGAAACTGTAGACGAAAGAAAATACGACTGCGTAATTCGACCATCAGTCGTGCCATGACTTTAGCCAGCTCATTGGCGCCTAGGATCGAGAACACATAATGCATCCCGAGTAAGGAGGTGAATAGTGCGGTGTACAGCAGCACGCTGCGTGTGTCGCCGGCCGGCACCGATTGATCGATGATGCGCGCGAAAATCAGCGGGCACGGTGCTATCGCTAGGCTCCGCAACAACGCCAGTCCGACGCCCGGCGCCAGCGCGTGGCGGGCGCGCCAGAGGTAGCCGAGGAGGCTGGGGGAATTGAGCGGCTCGATGGACATGCTCCATTAAAACTGACTGAGCTACGCGTTACGCCAAGGGATTTTGTTTCCTTAGATGCGGTCATTAGCCGGCCACGCAGGGCGCGACAGTTGGCGCGTCCGGGTTTGGGTAGCGCCAAAAAACAGTGGATTATTTCGCCGCGCGGCGCGGGGTGCCGTCGCCGTGGAGGGAGTTGTAATAAGGGTCACCTGCGAGGATGCTGCCGCGTTTGACGGGTTGGCCGGTGAACGCACTCTTGTACAGCGAGGTCAATAACTCGAGCGTGCGTCTTGCTTCCGGGCCACTCAGGAGTGGGCGTCGGTTGTCATCCATGTCGCTCACAAGGGTTTCGAGTTGCGCAGCGTGGGTGGAGCCGACGTCGGCGGGAAAATTTTGCCAGGCTTGCGTAAGCGCGTCGCTCTCCGGCGCAGGCGCGGCCGGCGTGAAGCGCCAGTTGTCGCGGTTGTAACTGTAAAGGTGTGTGAGCTCGACGGTGGCGCGTTGGTAATCGAGGCGAATATAGGTCTCTTGGCGCGGGCTGAGCGCGCTGTTTACGATTGAGGCTTGGGCGCCGTTGGCAAATTGGATGAGCGCCATCGACACGTCTTCGACTTCAATCGCGCGGTCGAGGGTGGCGGCCATGGCGCGGATCTCAGCCCAATCACCGAGCAGGTGGAGGAGATGATCCATCGCGTGGATGCCCAGGCCCATGGTGGGTCCGCCGAGTTCGGTGGCCCATTTACCGCGCCAGGGCACCGCATAATAAGCGGCGTCGCGGAACCAGACGGTATTACAGACAGCGACAAGCGGGCGACCGAGAAGGCCTTGGTCGGCGAGGCTGCGCAGGTGCGCGGTCGAGGAGGCAAAACGCATCTGAAAAACGCACGAGGCAAATTTGCCGGTCCGACGCTCAGCCGCTTCGATCATATCAAGCTCGGCGAGCGAGGCGCAAAATGGTTTTTCACAGAGCACCCAGGCGCCGGCTTCCATGGCGGCGATACTCATCGAGGCGTGTAAGGTGTAAGGAGGGCGGCGCGGCGATGAAAACAAGATCGGGTTTCTCCGCGGCGAGTGCGGTCGCGTAGTCGGTGTGCGCGCCAGCGATTTTATATTTGTCGCTGAAGGTCCGCACGCGCGTGGCGTCGATATCGACCGCGGCAGTGATTACGACGCGGCCCTTGGTAGCTTCGGCAGCGCGGACGTGCGCATCAGCGATACCCCCAGTGCCCACGAGAATGGCGCGATAGACTTTGCTCATGATGGAACGCTGGTGGCGGGGTGAGAACGCGCAGTGGAACGGGACATTCGGTGTAAAAGAGCGGGCAGGGGCTTCGCGGGCAAGGCGTGATTACGCTATTATTCAAAAACTTTTACGCAGGGGCAACTGACTCACTTCGGCAATTTCAATAGGAAATTTCAGCCGTGAAGAGTGCTTAATTCTGAATTTTCTTAGGGCAAGAAGGGTCTTCTCGGTGGCATGACCCATCTATCCGGTGCAAAGTCATAGCGCCGGGCGACGAGGGGATTTGCTAGTGCCTTGAATCTCAGGCCACTCCGGCGAGGCGGAGGATTTTCTCGCCGGTCAGGCGGCGCTCGGGCGGCAGAGAATGCGGGGTGCGGTTGCCGTGGATGGCGGCGACGGCTTTGAACTTCTCCTTTGTGGCTTGTACGAATTCATCTACGGGGCGCGTCTCGCCGCAAATCGCCATAATCTCAGGGAGCCACCGGTGGCCGTAGCGGACGTGATTTTGCTCGTCGTTGCGGTCAAAGGCGAGAAGCGTGTCGGCTTCGAAGTCGTTGAGCTCACGTACGCGGTCCATGACGTGGGCTTTGGCGGGGAAACTGCCGGCTTCAAATTCCATTGTCATCATCGCGTAGCGCTCGTGGGGCGGCATCTGGACGAGGATGTTGTAGAGGTCGAGCGAGTGCTCTACGCTCATGAGATCGACGCCAAGCTTGGGCAGTTGGCGGAAGCCGAACTGGCTGTGGCGCGATTCATCCCAGAGGTGGCGCGCCATGTCGTGATGCAGATCAAAGGGCGCTTGCGGCGTGTCGAAAAAAACAGTCGCGAGGTAATCCACGGCATCCATTTCCATCATTAGCCAGACGTAAACCATGAGGCGGATGACGCGGGCATCGGTCTTGGGGTCGACGAGCCAAGGGCGGACGATCGGTGTCTCGTTAGCGTCGTAACTGAACACGCTCGAGCAGGTCGGGTACTTGCCGCGGTTGCAGGAGGTAGGGTGCGATCTCGCGGAGGTGCCGTTCTTCGTCGGCAATGAATTCTTCGACGAGTTTTTTGGACGGCCAATCGGCTAGCGGATCGGTGACCTTGAGGTAGTGTCGATAAGCGGACAACAGCGCAGGCTTCAGGACTTGGTAGAAGCCGGCGGTGAGCACGAGTGCGTCTTGGGCATTGGTGCCGACGGCCTCGGTGAAGATTTTTTTTACGCTCTCGCGGACCGTCTCGCTCGAGCCAAACGAGGAGAGCTCTCGGCCACGCTCACGCAGAAAACGGGCGTGGCCGGCGGATTCCCAAGCGTGTTGGCAGAGGAGATATTTTAACTCCGGTTCGCCGACGCGGTAGATAAGCGTGGTAACCGTGCGCAGGAACTCGCGCTCGACTTCAAACAGCACGCGAAGTAAGCGCGCCATGTCGTTGACGGCGGCCATTCGGCTGCTGGCGGGCCGGGCGGTTGGGGCGGCAGTTTCGGCGCTCATCGATCAGGGCAATGCGGGTGACGTGGAGAAATTTTCAGCAGATGCGGCCGCGTTTGCCGGCTAAAGTATGGCCGGGGGGATTCACGCCGACCCAACGCTCATCGATGGGCTCACTGGCGCGTTGATAGCGGGCGTCGCTAGATATGCGGAGGCGGTTTTCGGTGCGGTTGTCGAGCGAGGCATGCACGAGGAACATGCCGAAGGTGATGAAGTCGCCCGCTTCGAACTCGGTCGTGAGCCAGCGCCCGCCGAATTTATTTACGACGGCGGGCGGGTTGTGCGAGAGCGTACCGGTAAAGGACCATTTGCCGGCTTTGGCGGCATCGGCGTCTTTGGGCTTGTTTTCACAGAAAGCGTCGACGTCTCGGTAAATGTAGTTCTCGAGGAGATCCATGCGCTTGTGCGAACCTTCGAGGACCATTAGCCCACCGAGTTCGTATGAGATGTCACCGTAGGGAAGCCAGCACGTCATGTGCTTGTGCGTGCCGCGACCCATGTAAGGGAGGTCGCAATGAGGGTTGGTGCCTTTACCGGGACCGATGGCCCGGAGCCAAGTGAAGTCGTAGTGGCGGATGTCTTCGCCGTAAAATTGGCGGTAGAAATCGGGGAGGCGGCCCGAGTAGAGCAGATTCTGGATGCGCGGGTTGTTGTTGGTGAGCTCGGGCTTGAAGACATAGCCTGAGCCGGGTTTGCAGATGCCATCGATGCGCGGGAAATTTTCGTCGAGGACGCCGGCTTCCGCGAGGCCGTCGGTGAGGCTGGCGCGAGCGTCGAGAACCTGGTCGCGATCGAGGTAGCCCTTCATATATAGGTAACCATCGGTGTCGAAGCGGCGGCGTAGCTCGACGAAATCAGTCGCGGCGTCGGAGGAATCCCGGAGGAGGCCGAACTTATCGTCGCTCATCTCTAGTTGATGACCGTAGGACCAGATTTGGGGCAAGGTGGCGGTGCTCATGTGTAATGTGGCAAGATTAAGGGGAGTGGTGGCAGAAATGCAACCTGCGTAGAGTACACCTGAAACTTAACCGACTAAATGGTTGTAATGGGATTTGGCATGTAGATTTTGGTGCAACGATGCCGACCCCATTTCGGACCCAGCCTTGGCTAACGAGCGCGGTGCGCACACCGCTTGGCGAACTCCAGTTAGCCGGTTCGCTCAAGGACGCCCGCGGGCTTGATCCACAGGCGATGCGTGTGCTTGGGAGTTATTCGCTCATCTACATGGTAGATTTGGAGGGTTATTATTGTGATGCCAACGGCGTGAAGCGCGATCTGGTCTCGGGGGATCTGGTGTTAATCCTGCCCGAGCTGGCGCACGCTTATGGGCCGAAGCGCGGGCGAGGGTGGAATCAGATCTACTTTGTGTTTAATGGGCCTGAATTTGATTTCTGGCGGGAGCGCGGTTTGCTCACGCCCGAGCGACCCGTGTTGCACTTGGAACCGGTGGATTATTGGCGGAGGCGTTTTGAGGAAGTTGTGGGCGCAGAATCGCGGCACGGCGCGGGCGCGTCGTTGCGGGCGATGGGCCGGTTTCTCCATTTGCTCGGCGACATTTTGGCGGCAAACGCCGATGCGCGCGGCCACCGCGAGGCGTGGCTGGAGCAGGCTTTGCAATTGCTCGGGAATCCCGGCGACAACGGCTGGCCGACGCCCCAACACGTGGCGCGGACGGTCGGGCTGAGTTACGATAATTTCCGAAAACAATTCGTCGCGCGCACCGGCGTGTCACCGGGCCAACACCAAAAACGCCAGCGCATCGAGCGCGCCTGCGCGGCGCTTTATCAAGGCAACGAAGGGTTTAAGGAGTTAGCGGAGCATTTGGAATTCTGCGACGTGTTTCACTTCTCAAAGGCTTTTAAACAAGTCGTGGGCCTCACGCCTTCGGAATTTCGGCGCAAGGTCCGCGGAGGGTAAACGCACCTCGCCGCGCGTGCGTTTAATTAAATTTCGGCCACGTTGTGCCGGGAGCGGGGAGCCACATCGTATCGGCCGGGATGTGAGGTTTGCGGTTTCGATATTTTTTCATGAGCCGGATTTTTGTGAGCAATAATTCCGGCAGATCTTCGCCGTAGAAGAACGTGTTATTGCTGACGGCGGAGACGGCGGTGACCTCGGTCTTCGTGGTCGTGAGTAACTCATGTAGCGCAGCGGTGTTGGCGAGCTCGAGGTCGATGGTTGTTTGGAGCGATTTCTCGTGGCGCGTGCGCTCGGTTGCCTTGGTCGCGGCGAGGTAGCCATAGACATCGGCGCACCACGCGCAGACGCTGCGCAGTGAGCCGCACCAACAACGATACGCGCGAGCGCGGTCGTAGAGATCGATGAATACAGCTTGCGCCTGCGGCGTCGCTACGGTTGCGGCGATGAGTTGGGCGAGTCGCGCGATGAGCTTATCGAGGCGCGGGAAGACGTTACGATCGAAGTAACGCGTGCTGTTGGTGCCGTGCTCACGACTGATGAGGTCAAAAAGTACGTCTTTGCCGAGGTCGAAGAGGCTCGGGTTGTTAAATTGGAAGCAGCCGTGCTTCTCGTAATAGGCGCGGTCGTTGGCCGCAATCGCGGCGATGTCGGGCACGATCGGGCGGTCCCACGTGCGCTGCCAGCAGAAGCCGAACGCGGTAAAGAGCGGCACCGTCGGTTGCCACGAGACGGCTTCTTCAAACGCATCCCATGCGGCCACGAGCGCGGGCGCGTGCTTCGCGCCGACGTGACGTTGCGCGTAGGTGAGGAGAATGTCGTCGATGGGTGTATCTGGAAAGAACTGCGCGGCGCGGATGGCTTGGGGATTGGGCCAGTACGGCGTGGCGGTGGTGTTGGCCAGACCCCCGAATGCGCTGATGCGCGTGATCCCAGTGTCGCGGACGGCCAGAAGTTTTTGGTGGAGTGCGCGTGGGAACGGAATGCCGAGGAGCGGCTCTTGGTTCATCACCGGGCCGGGCGAATAATAAAGTACGGGCTCTACGCCCTGGGCGCGCGTCTGCATCAGCGCTTCAGCTTCGCCGGGGTCCATCGTGGATTGGAAAATCGAACCGCCGACACCCGCTTGCTCGGGATAACGCGGGTGGTTATAGGGTACGTGGTAGCCCTTGACCATGAGTGATGGCGCTTCCCATCCCACGTGGCCACCGAGCGCGGCTTTGATGTGCTCGTGTTCAACTTTGAACGGCTCGATACGGAGTAAAACATCGAAATCGGGATTCACGGCGGCGGCGGCGCTTTGGAGGTTTTTGAGGAAACGCGCGATGCTCGCACCGGGATCATGTAAGGCCCGCCGTTGCGGCCGACGTAAAGCGAGGCGGTGTGTTCAAAGCCGGCACCGCTGTCATTGGTCCAGACCGACATATAACTCAGATCGGGTACGGCGCTGACGAGTTGGCCAATTGCGGCGCGGTAATGCTCGACGGAAATCGGGTGGTCTTGCGCGAGCGTGTAGCGCGGCAGGCGCGAGCGGAACGGATGGTCGATGCGCGCGCCACGTAGCGTGGGGTATTTTTGAAAAAGACGCTCGGGCATAGAGCGCGGTTCAAACATGCACACTCCGGGACGCAGGCCGTAGCGACGCCCAATGTCGGCGAGTTTTTTCAGGTGGTTGAGATTGGCCTCAAGGTACATCTCAGGCCAAAGCCCGCGCGTGAGCGGCGTGGAGAGGAAGTGGTTGAATCCCGGTGCGTAGGTATAAAATTGCGAATAGTATTCGTCGGTGACGAGGTCCTCGTAAGGCATATGCGCTTGGAGCCCGTTGACTTCACAATGGGTGAAACCGCTCTCGGCGAGCGTGGCGGCGTATTGCTCAGGATCGAAGCCGCGGGCGGAGCGCCAGTATTGGGTGTTGCAACCATCCCAGTGCGGTCGGTGCCAACCGAAGCTGGCCGCTATGAAGAGACCGCGCTCGAGTTGCTCGCGTGTGGTATCGCTGAGGCCGTTGACGAGCAAGCGCACGGCGGCGAATAGCAGCGCGGGTTCATCTGCGGTGATTTCACCGCCGCCGCCGGCGATCCGGAGCCACATCCAACCGCGTTGGTCGCGGCTGGCGGTGGGCAATTTTTTTACCCAGTGGCGAGAAGCGAGGGCGATGTTAACGCCGGAGTCGGGGCGAGCGACGAGGGAGATTTTGGCGCCGGTTAGCAGGGCAAGTTCGCGGGCGGCGGTGTGTTCGACGGGTACTGCCGCGGTTGAGATATGCAGGGAGCGAATGCCTAAAGAAGCGAGGGTAGGGGTCATGAATATTTTGGGACTGAGGTGGATTGGTATCCGACGCGGGCTAGCCGCAAGCGCAAAGGCCGCCGCGAACCAGTGCAGACCAAAATTTTCCCAAATCACACAAAGCGTGCGGGAAATTTCATCGCAGGGATTCGACACGATTGCTCGATAGAGTTAATGATGTAAGCTGCAGGCGGGTTGAACTACGCGCTTTGCATTCGCAGTCTCATTTTTTTGCTAAGCTAACCTCTACCCCTTTAAGACCTGTTTGTGAATCCCTGTATCTTCATGTCCTCGCTCGCACGCATATCGCTCTGGTTTGCAGTTTTATCGGTTCCCGCCCTCGCTTCGGCTGACGTAGCCGCTTCCCAACCGGAGCTGCACTCGGTGATCGACCAGGCGTTACACACCTCAGCGGAACAATACGAGTGGATGATTGGCCACCTGCCTACGCAGGAGCGCATGCCGCGAACCATGGAGAAAGGAAAACTCGTCACCGTGCGCGAGCGTGATTGGACGGTCGGATTTTTCCCCGGTGCGCTCTGGTATCTTTACGAAGGCACCCAAATGCCATACTGGCGTGCGGCGGCGGAACGCTTCACGCGCTTGCTTGAGTCGGAGCAGCTCAACACCCGTACGCATGACGTCGGTTTTATCTTAAATAGCAGTTACGGCAACGGTCTCCGGCTTATTGGCGACGCGGCCTATCGCCCAGTGTTGCTCAAAGGCGCGCAGTCCTTGGCCACGCGCTTCTCGCCTGTGGTCGGTTCGATCAAATCGTGGGACCGCAGTCCTGAGGAATACACTTTTGCGGTTATCATTGATAATTTGATGAATCTCGAATTGCTGACTTGGGCAGCGCGCAACGGCGGCGAATCTCGGCTCCGGGATATCGCGATCGCGCACGCGGACACTACGCTGGCGAATCATTTCCGACCCGACAGCAGCACCTTCCACGTCGTAGATTATGATGCCGCCACAGGCCGCGTGCTGCGCCGCATCACGCATCAAGGCACGGCGGATAGTTCCGCTTGGGCGCGTGGCCAAGCATGGAGTCTTTACGGTTACACGATGATGTTTCGGGAAACACGTGAAGTCCGCTACTTGGAAACCGCGGAAAAAGTCGCTCGCTTCATCATGAATCACCCGCGCCTGCCGGCGGATAAAATCCCTTATTGGGATTTCGATGCGCCGGGTCAGCCCAACGCGCCGCGTGATTCCTCGGCTGCGGCGATCATGAGTTCGGCGCTCTTTGAACTCTCCGGCCTCACGCGTGATCCGGCCGCGGCGACGCGTTACGCTGCCTTTGCCGAGACGCAATTGCGCAGCCTAGCCTCACCGACATATCTGGCTGAACCCGGCACCAACGGCGGATTCATCCTCAAACACGCCACCGGCAATTTCCCGAAAAACAGCGAAATCGACGGCCCGATCAATTATGCTGATTACTACTTCCTCGAAGCGCTCATTCGCGCGCGCGCCTTTGCGAGTTCGTCCGCCAAGCCGGAAACCGCGGCGGTGGAACTCGGTCGTGAAGCAGGAAAAAACACCGGAAAATATGCGCCGCTCGAGATCAGGCTCACGGTCCCACTTGATAAAAAATCCGTTGAACTGCGCTTCCGCAGCGCGCGCAACCGCACCATAAGCAAGATCACCGACATCGCGCCGAATCATCCTGCGCCGGAGACCGTGCTGCCTTCGCCAAAACCCGATAAAGAGATCTGGTACCCCGTCGTAGATCTCGGCCTCAACGCCGGCATGAACGGCGTGTTGCGTTGGCAAACTGCGCCGCGGGTGGTCGCGGTGAATCATCATTTTCACGGACAGGTAGAAACCGGAAAAATTGAAATGCCTGTGGCCGCTGAGATCCTTGAGTCTTGGGAAAACAGCGTCTACTGCGAGCCGGCTGTGACGCTGAAGGATTTTTATTTGTCAGCGCGCGTACCGGTCATTAACGGCGCATTGAAATATTCTGTGGCCTCGCTCGCTGAAACGTGGGCAGGTACCGTCACGATGCTGGATACTGCCACGGGGCAGGAAGTCGAAGTGCTTCGTATCGAGCCGAAGCCTTTTGTCTCCGCACAGGTCGGCGGTGCGCCCGCCATTGCGTTAACGACGCCCAATCTCGAGCGCGCCTTGATGGATTCGGTGAATTACCTACTGCGTGCGCAAAATCGTAATCCCGCGAGTCCCACCGCCGGCGGCCTGCATCTCTTTTATGATCTTGATGCGCAGACATATCGTTCTTCGCACTGGATCTGGGGTGCGGGTCCGGCGGTCTCAGCTTTGCTTGAGGCTGAAAAAATATCCGTGATTGCTCGGCAATTTTCGCCGCATTTTTTAACGAATCGGGCCGACGAGATAGGGCGCAGTGGACTAGCGCTGCGGATTCTTGACTCCAAACATCCTGCCTACGGCGTCCCACTTTCGCGCTGGCGCCGGGCGATTGATCTACCTTTTGGCTACGAGCAATGCGCGGCGGTGTCCGATGCGCTCTTTTTGTCCGGTTGGTCGTGGATACCCTTATACCAAGCCACGGGTAATGTCGAATACCTGCGCGCTACGGAACTTCTCGCCGCTTCAACTGCGCGTCTAATGAAGGAGTACGAGCTGGTGCCCCAAGATTATTACGTGGATCGCCGTGCATGGTCCGAACACACGATCGATGAATCTGGCTTTGGTGTGGAAGGCTTACGCGCGCTCTATGCGACTACGAAGGAGCCGCGTTATAAAAAACAAGCCGACGACTACATGAAGCAACATCTCGCTAAGCTCTCTCGCGACGACGGTTTGTGGGAACGCGGTTGGAACCGCCGCACGGGCGTCATGCCGACGATCCGCATGACGCGGGGTTTAGGCTGGGCGATGGAAGGATTGCTCGCTGCACATGAGGCGGTGCCTGAGGGCGATTATCTGACGCGAGCTAAGCGCTTGGCCGAATCGATGATGAACTGGCAACGGGCGGACGGCTGTTGGGTTTTCATCGCGGATCAAGCGGTGGAGCGCAACGGCATTAGCGAGAAAGGTACGGCCTTGTGGTCGTTGTTGTTTTACCGCCTTTATCGCGCTTCCGGCGACACGCGCCATCTCGCGGCGGCACGTCAGGCGCTTTCCTGGTGCATCGCCAACCAATACCGTGGGCCGGATCCTGAAGCTTATGGCGGCATTGTCGGTATGACCGAGCATTCGGCCGTTGGCGCAGGCCACCGCGCTTGGTTCAAGGTCGCGTGCTCTTATACGACCGGCTTCGCGGCGCTCGCGACCATCGAAGAGCTCAAAATCCAAGCGCTCGACGCTAAGACCAAATAACGCGCGAACATAAACCCACCTGGTGCCGCGCATGCCCTCGATGGCTTTGATCTCACTGGGTTAATTAGCGGTACTGCGAAGAAACGGACAAAACCGGTTCTCTCCACTTTTGGCCAAGGGTCCCACACCTTACGCGATGAGCGCTATCGCTACACGTGTTACCGCAACGGCAAAAAAATTATACGATTACAGCATCGATCCCCCTAAATTTTAATATACGGCGCCCCCTCCAGCCTTAGCCCCTGGAATGATAGACCTCGGGAAATATCTGCCCTCTATTGAAGCTCCCGAGGTCGAGTACGCCTCGGCAAATGAAAAGTCTAAGGACATCAACCGTTGGGATGACGCTGTGCTCGATGATGCTAAGTTTTGAGTCGAACGTGCGCTAATCGCCGTGGCCCGAATCGACGAGCGCGCATACTTGTACGAAAAATTGACGAACTGGGTCGGAGCGCTATGGTTCTTTTTATGAAGATACGCGCGCTTTCCGTAATGTGGATTTCGGGGCTATTAGCCGTTTCGGCCTCGGCGGCCTTGTTTCCCCAAGGCTTCACGGACCACTCGCTGTGCTGTGGAATCGGCCCAATGGCCGCGGCCGCACGCAACGGCGCGGCGAATGACGGTGAATCTAGCAGCGGTGGCGCGGCTTTAGCGGGGGGTGCTCCTGCAACCCTCGCGGTCGCTACCCCGGTGGCTTCGGCCCCCGCGGCGAACATCCCGGCCGCTGAGCTCGAAAACGGATATCTCAAGTTGGGCTTTGATCGCCTGAGCGGTTTTAAATTTGTCCCGCCCGATTTCGACCCAGCGGCCAACCCCAACGTCCAGCCTCCTACCGGTAACGAACAGATTCCGGCCATAGTGAAAAGTTGGGGCGGAAAAAAAGCTGTGATCACAGGCTTCATGCAGCCGACCAAGCTCGAGAAAGGAAAGTGCACAGAGTTCATGCTCATGGCTAGCCAGATGGCGTGCTGTTTTGGTGCTGTGCCAAATATCAATGACTGGGTCGTCGTGCGCATGCCTGCGGGTGTCCCTGTCATGATGGATGTGCCGATTTCGTTTTACGGCACGCTCAAAGTCGGCGCTACCTTCGAGAACGGTTACCTCACCGGCATTTACGAAATGGACGGGGAAAAAATGGGCGAAGTGAAGGGCTGAGCGCTATCTATGCGCAGTTAAAAAATCATTGCATCCCTCGCGTTCAACGCGAGATGTCTCGCTGTGTGAGGATGCGGAAGCCGCGGTTGCCGAGCGCTTGGCTGGCGGTGTCGGCGTCTTCGGAACTTACAACGAGTGCGGCGCGGCCTTCAGGGCGTTTGATAAAACTGTAAATATAGTGAATGTTGATCTCGGCTTCGAGCAGCGCGGATAGTACACCTTTTAACTCAGATTCATCGCCGATCTCGACTGCGAGTATGGCGCATTCGGTGTAAGGAAAATCGTTGTTCACCATCAGCTCACGGGCTTTGGTGGGATCGTCCACGATGAGACGCACGATCGTGCTGTCGGTGGAATCGAGGATGGTGATCGCCATCACGTGAACGTTGTTGGTCTTCAACAGCGCGGTGAGTTCGTGGAGTCGACCGACGCGATTTTCGACGAAGACGGAGAATTGGTGGACGGGGTCGGTCGCGATGAGAGTGTTGGAATCGGCCATAT
Organism: Opitutaceae bacterium; assembly: GCA_009919985.1. Lineage (GTDB taxonomy): Bacteria > Verrucomicrobiota > Verrucomicrobiia > Opitutales > Opitutaceae > Tous-C4FEB. The sequence continues at coordinate 8,096 of RGAX01000017.1, read as the reverse complement.
AGCGCAGAGTGACTAGCCTGAGTCGGGGCTTAGAATGGGTCAACTCGCGCGTTGAGGTCGGGACGGTCGGGCGTGTAGTATGGACGGCATGTTGTCAGAAATTCCCCTTCACCACGCCGCGACGCAGCGGCGCGCGGAGGCGAGTGCGCGACTAGTGTTACGCGGTATTTTTCTGAACGCGGTGCTCGCGGTGGTGAAAATCGCCGGAGGGATTTTCGGCCATACTTACGCGTTGATTGCGGATGGGGCGGAGTCGTTAATCGACATCTTGTCGTCATTGCTAGTTTGGATGGGATTGCGGGTGGCGGCGCAACCGCCGGATGATGATCATCCGTACGGCCACGGCAAAGCGGAGCCGCTTGCAGCTTTGGCGGTGGCGGTGTTTATTTTTGCGATTGCGGGCTGGATTGGTTGGAGCGCGATTCGAGAGATCATGACCCCGCACCGCGGGCCGCATTGGGCGACGTTGCCGTTGTTGGCGGGCGTCGTGGCGGTTAAGATGTGGTTTTCGGCTCGAATGAATCAGGCGGGTGAGGCGTCAGGCAGCACAGGGCTAAAGGTGGAGGCTTTACACCATTATTCGGATGCGGTGACTTCCGCGGCGGCCTTTGTGGGAATTGCGATCGCGGTGTGGGCTGGCCCGGGTTATGAGATGGCGGACGATTGGGCGGCGCTGTTGGCGTGCGGAGTAATACTTTTTAACGGTGTTATCATGTTTAACAAGGCGCTGGCCGATGTGATGGACACGGCGGTATCGGCGGCCTTGGAAAATGAAATCCGCGAGGTCGCGCTCGACGTGCCGGGCGTGCAGGCGCTCGACAAATGTCGGGTGCGCAAAAGCGGCTTGAGTCATCTTGTCGACATTCAGGTGCGCGTCGATGGCGAGCTCACGGTGCGCGCGGGACACGATATCGCTCACGCCGTTAAAGACGCGTTGCTGGCTTCAACTCGTCACGCTGTCAGCGATGTTTCGGTTCACATCGAGCCGATGAAATGAGCGTGGCGATCCGTCTTGTGCGTTAGATATGAAGTGAAATTAAGCCTGGATTCAGTCTTAATTAAAGCGGTCGTGGCACGGTGACAAAATCGTTTACGGATCTGATCCAATTCTGCGTCCGTATATAGTCTCCCCATTCCTACCCCATGATAAATTCAAGCTTCCCTCTCCGCGGCTTTCGCGGCGCAGCTTGTGCTCTGATGATCTCGTTTGGCACTCTCGCTCAAGGCGCGTTGCCAACGCCGCCGACCGAGGAGGAAAAAGAACATTGGAAACAACACGGACGCACGTTGCCGGTGCCAGAATTGCTCCAGCCAACGTTGGATGTGGGTTTACCGGCGTTTGAGGCGCGACAGAGCCGCGAATTGACCGGTCGTTTTAAGGGCGCGTCTTCCGATGTGTTGATCGGTCTGACCCAAGCCTGGGTGAAGGCGTTTCAACAATATTATCCTAAGGTCACTTTCGATCTGCCGCCGCCCTATGCGGGCAGTCTCGGCGCGATTGAGCTGATCAAAGGCGACCTCGATTTCGTGATGGTGTCGCGTGAGCTGAAACCGACGGACGTGAGTGATTTTAAGGCTAAATTTGGGTATGAGCCGTTGAGCACGCCTATCGCCGGCGGCACTTGGCGGCATTTCGGTTTTCTCGATGCAGTCGTGTTTATGGTGCATCAGGATAATCCGTTGTGTGCGCTGAGTTATGATCAGCTGGATGCGGTGCTTTCCTCGACGCGGCATCGGGGTGGTGCCGCGATTCAGACCTGGGGGCAACTCGGGCTCGGTGGCGAATGGACGGACAAACCGATTCATATTTGGGCGATCAAACCGTGGAATGGATTTGAGGAATTTGTGCGTCAACGCGTGTTGAGCGTCGGGGCGGCGCGCGGGGAGTGGCGTACGGATTTGAACCTGGTGCCCACGGTTTTCCCGGTGTCGGCGAATGTCGCTCAAGATCGTTACGCGCTCGGTTATGCGGGGCTGGCCTATGTCGGGTCCGGGGTGAAATTGCTCTCGCTCAGTCCCAAAGCAGGTGCGTCGTCTGTTTCCCCAGGCTACGAGGAAGTGGCGCGAGCAGATTATCCGTTAAGTCGGCTTTGCTATATGAACCTAAACAAGAAGCCCGGTCGCGCTTTGGATCCGGCTTTGGAAGAATTCATGCGCTTCATCGTCAGCCGCGAAGGCCAACAAGTGATTTTGGATCAGCGGATTTTTCTTCCGTTGCGCGCGGCGCAAGCTGCAGAAAGTCGTGCGTTGATGGCGAAGTGAAGTCGGCGTCATCGGCGCGCAGTTCGGAGCGAAGGTTCATTTGAGTTTAGCTCGCTCGATGGCGGCCTCAGCGGCGGTGAGAGGAAAATAGCCGGAGGTGCGCACGCGTTCCTGGCCCTGGCGGCTGAGGATGTAAGTTAGAAATTCGCGGATGGGTGGTGTGATCGTCGTGCCAGCAGGACGTTCGAGTCGAATGTACATCGAGCGAATCAGCGGATAAGCGCGGGAGGCAATGGTCTGGGGCGTGCCGGCACATGCCGGGGTGTCGTCGCGTAAGGCGAGAGGTAATGCGCGGGTGCCGGGCTTCACTTCCTCAAAAAACGCGATGGCGATGGCTCCGGAGTCCCTAGCGACGGCGGCGATGGTCTCGGTCGGAGTGGCTTCGTGGATGGTCCGATTCCACGGGCCGTCATGGAGGACGAATTCTTGAAACCAAGTCATGTGCGGAGCAGTGCGCGGAGGCACCCAAAGAGTGATAGGTCGTTGCGCCCAATCGCCGTCGAGGCCTAGTTGACCCCAGCGCGTAAGTGGCGCTGCGGATCCGCTGCGGAATTCGCGGCCAAAGAGCGCATCGAGTTGTTTGAGATTGAGCTGGGCTAGAGGATTGCTGGCGTTGACGACGAGGGCGATGGTCTCGGTGCGTCCATTGGTGGCGTGGCCACCTCGGGCGACGCGGATTTCGAGCAAGGTGTTTTTACCGCGCGTTATACCATGGACGAGTTTTTCCACCGGCCAAAGTTCGCGGCCCATGGGAGCGAGGTCGGTTTCGCCGGCGACTAGGGCGTTGAAGCCGTTGATGGTTCCCGGGTGTTCCCAGCGATCGCCGGGGTGGACATCGGGTTGGACTTCGCGGAAAGCGCGCATCCAGCCATTCATGAGACTGGCCATGCCGTCGCTGCCAACGCTGCGAATCGTCCCGCGGACGGGTTGGCTGGATTTTACGTAGGTGGGCAGCTCGGCGTCGATGGGCGGAAGCCAGCCGTTGAGCGCGACCTCGCGTTCGTGGGCGACGAGTTCTGCGTTCAAGGGAAAAAAATGGGCGTAACGTGCGACGATTTCTTGGCCTTCGCGGCTGAGGACGAAGCGGAGAAATTCGCGCACGTTTTCCGGCAGAGGTGAATCCGGGCGTTTGTTGACTGCTAGGTAGAGGGGGCGGTGAAGGGGATAGCGACCGTCGGCGATAGTCGCGGCGTCAGCGGTGACGAACGGCTCCGCGGTTGATTCAGCGATGGCGAGGGCGTGCGTGTCGGCAGCCGGGCTCGCCAAAAAACCGGCGATGCCGATGGCGCCGGGTTGAGCAGCGATCGCTTTCATGACGGCGGCAAGGTTGGGCTGTTCGTCGAGATCGGCGTGCCAGAATCCACCGAGAAGAATGCGGCGTTGGGCGAACATGGTGACGCTGCTGTGCGCTGGAAGGGTGGTGCGTACGATAGGGCGAGTGGCCCATTCGCCGGTCAGGCCTAGATCGCCCCAAGTCTGTGGATTGGAGATCGCACCCCGTCGGCGAGTAGAGGAAAAAATGGCGTCGACTTGCGCGAGGGTGAGATGCGCGAGTGGGTTGCTCGCATGGACGTGGACGCCCAGTGCGCCGACCTGTCCGGCTGGGATAAAGCTACCGGTAGCAACGCGTACTAAAAGCGGCTCCTTCATCATGTCGCCGGCAAATTGATGCGCGTAGGGCGCGAGTTCGGCTGGCCATGGTTCGCGTGCGATGGGTGCGATGTCGGTGATTTCCAGCGCGAGGGCCGCGACGGCCGTAGCGCTCGTGAGGTGTTGCCAGCGCGGGCCTTTTTGGAGGAGCGGGTGGAATTTTTGAAACGCCTGCAACCACGCGTCCATCAGCGGTGCCATGTCGTCGTCGCCGACGCTGCTGAGGTTTCCCTTAATTTGGGTCGCAGGCGTGTAAGACGCTAACTGGGGGTCGACTACGCCTTCCCCTTTGGTCTGAGCGATGGACAGGGCGAGAAGTAGCACGAGTATACCGATGGGGTGGAGACGAAGCCGCATGGCGGTACGTTGGGCGGGATTGCTTAAAGCCCGATGAAGTTCCGCCTAATATTCGTTCAGGTTTGTCGGGAATGACTTTTGCCTGAACAAAAATTCACCGGTGCTTAAGACCTTGTTCAGAAAGTTCGGGCACCATTAGGTTACATATAGTCATCTTTTTTAGCACCAATTACACATGAAAAATCCCCTGTCTAGTTGCTTGAAATGGGTCACGCTCATGGGCGCGATTCACCTGATAGTTCCTTCCGTATTCGCCCTCAAATACGCGGCGGTGGAGCATAATTTGAAGGCTGATCCTGCGATCCCTGCGTGGAAGCCGGGTCCAGTTCCCTCCGTCCCGGAAGAGGAATTTAATCTCGTAGGCGCCGATATCATGGACGAGATAACGCTGGGTTGGATTAAAATTTTTCGCGAAGCGTATCCAAGATTGAGCGTAACAATGGAGGCGCGGGCTTCCGGCAGCGGCGTGCCGGCGCTCACCGAGGGGAAGGCCCATGCGGCACCTGTCGGGCGTGAGGCGTTGCCAGCCGAGTTGGAGGCCTTTGTAAAAAAATACGGTTACGAACCTTTTCGAATTAAAGTGGCCACGGGCTCGCTGGGTTCGCTTGGGAAAACGGCGACCTCAATCATCTTGGTCGCTAAGGATAATCCAATCAAAGGACTTACCTTCAAACAACTCGATCAGATTTATTCTCAATCCCACCACCTCGGCGGGGCCGAAATTACGCGTTGGGGCCAACTCGGACTTACCGGCGATTGGGCCGATCGCCCGATTCACACCTACGGCTTAAAACCGCCGAATGGGATCGAGCAGTTCGTAAAATGGAAAGTGCTGCAAAACGGCGAATGGCGTGATGGCATCCAAAACGTGAAAGGCCAAGGCTTCACCCATGCCTTCACAGTGGCATCGAACGACATGAAGACGCAGCTTGGCGGCATCACCTACGCGTTGCTCGCCAATCTGACCCCGGATGTGCGCGTCGTGCCACTCGCCGAAAAGGACGGCCAGCCGTTCATCGCACCGACCATTGAGACAGTCTATAATCATACGTATCCGCTTTCGCGCTACGTTTACATTTACATCAACCGCCCACCCGGAACCGCGCTAGAGCCCAAGACCAAGGAATTCCTGAAGTGCGTCCTCTCGCAGCAAGGTCAACGTGTCGTCGCTGCCGAAGGCGTCTTTATGCCGCTCTTGCCTTCTGTCGTCGCCGAAGAACTCGCTAAACTCAACTAAGGTGAAACGCGCGGCGCGATGGAGTCTTCTTTTACTCGTATGTGCGTTAAACACGACGAGTGCAACGGAGCTCCCTTGTGCCTCGGCGGAAAGCATGGATGAACTCATGCAGCGTTGGACCGGAACGTTTTCGGCCCAGCACCCAGTCACGCCCGCCCGCGTCACGTATGAAAGTAAATTTTCGGCTCAAGCGTTTGACGCTTTGTTGGCAGGTACGATCGCCGTAGCGCCTTTTGCGCGGGAGTTGTTTCCTGCTGAACGCGCTCGCTATCTAGCTCAACACGGGACCGAACCTCGGCTGGTGCCCGTTGCGACCGGCAGTCGAGATACCCGCGGCGGCACGCATGCGATCGCGATTTTCGTCAATGCCCGCAATCCACTCACTCGGCTCTCGCTTGACCGACTCCGTGAAATTCTGACCCGCGATGGTTCGATCACGACTTGGGGTCAACTCGGGCTCGACGGCGCTTGGGCGAAGAAAAAAATTAACCTCCACGGCATGAGTGTGCGCCGAGAAACCGGCAACCCGCCTGGGATTGTCAATTTTATCGAACAGCGCGTCCTCTCAGGACTTAGCTGGCGCGATGACATGACGGCGCATGCTGATACTCCAGGAGGGCCGCAGGCACTTGAGCAGATCACACGCGCGGTCGCTGCTGATGAGTATGCCTTGGGTTATAGCGGTTTTTCTTACGCCGCTTCGGGGACTAAAACCCTCGCTTTGGCTGAGTCCTACGCGGGGCCGTTTTATGCAGGCTCACCGGAGGAAATCGCCCGCCGCGACTACCCGCTCACGCGTACGATTTATCTCTGCATCAATCACAATGCGGACGCGCTCACGGTAGATTTTGTACGCCACGTGCTCTCGCCCGAAGGTCAACGCTGCATCGCCACTGAGGCGCGGAAATTTTTTCCGTTACCCGCGCGTGTGTTGGCCACAGCGCAAGCCAGCCTCCGTTGACTCTAGGTTCCCCTTATGAAAATACACCGATTCTGCGCCGTGTTTATCTTTAGCCTCATCGCGTGGGCTTGCCCGACACTATCTGCCGCCCAAGGTAAAGGGGCCAAGGGCCCCGTCGCGATTTTTCTCACCTACGAAATCAAACCCGAAAACCGCGCGCTCGCTCGTGCCGCATTGCTGAGCGAAGGGGTCACGCAATTTGAGGCCTGGAAGTCAGCTGGAGTTTTTAAAAATTACCTTCTGTTGTTTCCCAATTACGTGCACATGAACACGACGCGCTGGGATTTTCTCGTTATTTTAGATTTCGAGACTTACGGCGATACGGACAACTGGAAAAAAATCGAGCGCACTTCTCCCGGCGGTCTGTCGCCGAAGTTGCTAGAACTCGTTGTACCCACGAGTACCAACCTCGCGCAGATTTTGGGACAGGCAAAACTCCATGAAGGCGTGTCGGAGCGCCACGTTTATTCCGTTTCGCCTTATCGTTTCAAGGCCGGTGCAACTGCTGGTGTGCCTTACGTGACGGCGTACGTCCAACCTCAACTCGAACCCTTTGTGCAAGAAGGCGTGCTAGCGGGCTATGGACTTTACTTGAACAGCCATGATCTCACGGATTGGAATTATCTTTTGATCTCGGAGTACGCGGACACCGTGGCTTTTGGCACGCGCAATAAAGGCGCCGCACGTGGCCCCTTGCTGGACGATCCGGCCTGGAAAGGTCTCCACGAGATTAAATCAGAGATCCGTGAAGAAATGCCGATGTTCTTCGCCGAGCGTCTCGCACCTCTTTCTATTTCAAAATGAACTTATCCCACCTCCTCAGACCCGTCGCGTTCGGAACAGTCTGCTTTATAGCTGTTCCGTTTCTCCGGGCCGAGAAGATCACTCTCGCCGGCCACGATGAAGCCCTCGTCGCGGTCATGCGCCTTTGGACTAAGGAATTTGCGACAAAAAATCCTGATCTAAGCCCGATTGAAGTGATCGAGTTACCCGCGCCCAAGGCAGGACAGGGCACTTTGGATGATCCTTCTAGCCGCGAACGCCTCGAGCTCGTGCAGAGAAATGGTCGCCCACCGCTCGAGCTCACGGTGGGTCTCGGGGCCGCTGCTAGCAAAGGCAAGCCGCACGCAATCGGGATTTTTGTCCATCCGGACAACCCGCTGCGTCGCCTAACCCTCGCTCAAATCGATGCTGCGTTTTCGGCGGATCGCCGCCGTGGTCACGCTAAAGTAACGAACTGGGGCGACTTGGGTTTGAAGGGTGAATGGGCGAATCAGCCGATACACATTATGGGCCGGCGACTTAATAACACGGTGTCAGCTTCCTTGCGTGAAGTGCTCATGCTGAACGGTGAATTTAGACCGGATTATCGTGAAGCCGCCGATTCTGTTGCGGCCGTCGCCGCGGTAGCGAGCGACCGATTGGCACTTGGTTTTTTTGGGCTAGGTTTCGCTACGCCTGAAGTTCGCGCGGTCGCATTGGCTGAGTCAGAAACCGGTCCGTATATTGAACCAAATGAGTCTACCGTCTCCGACGCAGCTTATGCCCTGCGTCGTGATTTTAAACTCTTGGTGGATGTGGCCCATGGCCTACCTAAACCAGGCACGTTAACGCGCCAATTTATCGATT
>RGAX01000160.1 GCA_009919985.1 Opitutaceae bacterium | reverse complement strand
GCCCACCCATCTCCACCTGCGTGAGCGGCCCCAAACGCAGGACCTCCATCCGGCCGGCTAAGGAGTCTGCGAGCTTGGGGAGCAAGAGCACGTTGGCCGAGCCGGTCAGAATCAGCCGTCCGGGCTGGCGGTCTCGGTCCACCAATCCCTTGAGCGACGTAAACAGCTCCGGGATGCGTTGCACCTCGTCCAAGACGGCCCGCTCGGGCAACTCAGCGCAGAATCCCACGGGGTCCGCTCGCGCCGCGCGGAGGACATTTTCGTCGTCAAACGTAAAGTAGGTGTAGCCCCGCTTTTTCGCTACCGCCTGGGCCAGGGTTGATTTGCCGCATTGCCGGGGCCCATGGATCAGCACAACCGGGGTGTCGACCAAGGCCTCCTCCAACCGAGCCAGCGCAAACCGGGGATAGATTTCATGGTCATTCATGGCTGGCAGCCTGCCGGCCTGTCCGTCCAAGTGAAAGAATAAAGTCGTCTATCTGAAAACAAGGACTCGTCTATGTGAAAGGCGACGAGCCGAACTTAGTGTTGCCCGGCCGAATTCCTGATCCCGCATGTTTTTAACATGACTGTAGAGTTCGTGTTATCAGACCACTCGCCTCGGACTTCGCGACGCAACTGACCAGAACATGCTTCATTAGCAAACTGGCGGAGAGGGGGGGATTCGAACCCCCGGTAGGCTTTTACACCTACGGCGCTTTAGCAAAGCGCTGCTTTCGACCACTCAGCCACCTCTCCGAAGCAGTTCGTTACCCAATGAAGCTGTACGTCGAAGGGCAAGGCGTTTTTCAGCCTCGCCCCATCTTAGTTCGGTAACGGGACCAAATTCTTACTCTTCGTCGTCTTCCGGGTCGTCGGGACGCTCGAGCTCCTCGCGGCATTCGTTGATCACTCGCAGCCATATCTCCCTCAAATCAAAGAGCCTAGGCAACGCATAGAAGCGAAAGGCTACGACGGCAGTCGGGCGACCGGCTTCATCGGAATTGAGTAAGGCGAATGTGCTGTTGAGTACGTTGAGCGCGCGCTTGAACAGACTGATCGCCATCGCGTAATCGCCGAAATCGAGGGCGTGAATCGCCTGTATGGCCTGATCTTCGCCTCGATGCAACGCGGTCAGCAGGCTCAGAGACACCGGCGCGGGCAGTTGCTGCGCATCCCCGGCGGCTTGTGACCAGGTATGTTGCAGGGATTGGGTGATCGCTTTGGTGGCGATGAAAATCGGATTTTTGTGCAGCGTGTAGACGTCACCCTTGTCTGGGAATTCTTCGTCGTCTTCCTCGTCGTCGTCGGAATCAGGGATTTCGCCGCCTTCTTCGGTCCAGTCTTCCAAGCTCCAGCCCATCTGGGCGGCTACGGCATCGATGCGGTCAGGCGTGTCGATGGAGGCTTCGTAAAATTTTTGGTAACGGCCGATGGATTCGTCCTGCTCGCGCAGGTAACGCTCCCAGTCGAATTCGTTCCAAGCGAGATCGCCGCGCTCTTCCCACTCGTTGCCCGAGGGGCCGTCAGAATTGAAGTTACTCATCAGGTTCTCTGGAAATGAGCGGGCGGATTCTCGGAATGCAAACTAAAATGTGACACTGGGCTTATCTCGCGCGTTTTGCGGATTGAACGCCATCCAACGCCAAGACTAGCTTGTTCGCAACATGGCTGATGTGCATCACGAGCGAGTAATATTTACTGGACGAGTACAGGGGGTCGGTTTTCGCTATGCTACGCTCCAAGTCGCCCGGGAGTTTGAAGTCGCCGGCTTGGTGGAAAACTTGCCTGACGGCCGCGTGCAACTCGAGGCCGAGGGCCGGCAAGAAGTCGTGGATGCGTTTATCCAGGCCGTCAGTGAGCGGATGCATGGCTACGTGCGTAAGGCCGAGCGTTACCCGGCGGCGCGACCCGCTCAATTTAGCGGTTTTGTGATCAAATGATTGCTAGCGGATCACCGGCGGTCGAGTTGAGCGGGTTGACCAAGGATTTCGCCTTGGGGCTGCGTGGCGTGCGGCTGCGCGCGGTGGACAACCTTAGCCTCGCGATCGCCCCCGGGGAAATTTTTGGCCTACTTGGGCCCAACGGCTCAGGCAAAAGCACGACGATCAAAGTTATTTTGGGTTTGTTGCGCCCCACCACGGGAGTGTGTCGGGTCTTTGGCGTGTCGAGCGAGCAAGTCGAGGCGCGGTTGGCCGTCGGCTACCTGCCGGAGGCGCCCCACTTTTATCGCTTCTTAAGCGGGCGCGAACTCGTCACCTTTTACGGCCGTATCTGCGGTTTACAGGGTGCGACCCTCGCCGCGCGCGTCGTCGAAGTGATTACTTGGGTGGGACTCGCCGAGGCGGCGGATCGACGCGTGGGAACGTATTCGAAGGGCATGTTGCAACGCATCGGCCTCGCGCAGGCGCTCGTGCATGACCCGCAATTGGTGATTCTCGACGAGCCGACGGCGGGCGTGGATCCCATCGGAGCGGCGGCGATCACAGAGCTTATCCGCGAACTTAAAGCGCGCGGTAAAACCGTGCTCATCACCTCGCACCTGCTCGCGCAGATTGAGGAGGTTTGCGACCGCGTCGCCATCCTTGATAAAGGTCGCTTGCTCGCTTGCGGTACGGTGGCGGCGTTGTCCGCCGAGGGTAAAAATTCATCCGATACGCTCAACGCGGCGGAGCAGGCCGAGTTGGCGCAATGGCTCGTCGCCCGGGGCAAGACTGCGGCTGCTCTCGGTGGCCCCTCCGCGCGACTCGATCAGATCTTCATCGAACGAGTGGAGCGCAACCGGCAGCAAACAGAGGAACGCGCGCCATGAACACCGTTCCGTTTTCGTTGCGACGGGTCGGCTTGATCGCGGGCGTCACGCTGCGCGAGGCGTTGCGCCAAAAATTACTCCACGCACTCGTTTTGATCGCCGCCGGATTGGTACTCGGGGTACGTGGGCTGCGGGATTTTAATTTCGGCATATCCGAGCTGAAATTCATCGCCGATTTTGGCGATGGGGCGATCGCGGGCTTCGGTGCCGCGCTCACGATCGCGCTCACGGCGCAGCTATTTTTTAGTGAAATCGAACACCGCACGGCGCTCACGTTGCTGGCCAAGCCGGTGTGGCGCACAGAATTTCTCCTCGGAAAATTTCTCGGCGTAGCGGTGGTGGCTGTGGCGTTTTGTGGATTGTTGACGGCGACGCTCGTCGGTGTGTTGGGGCAACGGCAACTCGCGTTGCAAGTTGATCAGCCCGAGGCGTGGGCGGCAGCGCATGCCGTGAATTTCGGCGCACTTTGGGTTTCAGCGTATTTGCACGCTCTGAAACTGGCGCTGCTCGCGGCCGGGACGTTACTCGTGGCGAGTTTTGCTCAGACGCAGATTTTTGCGGTGATGGCGGGCGGCGCAGGTTTTGTCATCTGTCATTTGCAGGGCCTCGCGCAAGCGGCGTACGAGCGCAACGCTGCCTCGCTGATGAGCGTGCCAGCGACGCTGATTCATTGGATGTTTCCCGATTTTCAACGCTTCGTGCTACCCGCCGACGGAACATGGACGTGGAGTGGACTCGCGCAGGTGAGCGTATACGCGGGAGTCTATGCAGCGGTTGCGCTCGCGCTGGCAGTCCGCTCTTTTCGCGAACGTGAAGTCTAGGCTGCGCACGCTTTTGATCGCGGTTGGGGCACTCGCATTGACGGGTGCGTTGCTTAACCGCGTGTGGCCGGCGGCCCCGGCGGCGACGGCGCAACGCGGGACTCTGTCGGCCTCTCCGGGGGCAGGAGCTCTTCTGGGTTGGCTGGGTGGATTCCGGGCGCTGGCGGCAGATTTTTTGTGGATTCGGATGTACGCCGGTTGGGAGCAACGTGATCTGCCGGGCACGCAAACCTTGTTGCGGGCGGTGGTGGCGGTGGACCCGCGGCCGCTTTATTTTTGGCTGAATGGAGCGCGTATTTTAGCTTACGATTTACCCGTGTGGCGCATCGACGCGGAGGGCGGCTACGATGCGGTGCCCGAAACGCGACGGCGCGTGATCGAAATTGAGCACGCGCGCCTAGCGTTAGTGCAGATCACGGCCGCGCGGCGCGTTCAGTCTGATACCATCGCGCTGTGGATCGAGCAGGCGCACATCGAGCTGAATAAATTAGGCGATGTCGGCGCGGCGGCGGCCAGTTATAGGCGCGCGTGGGAGGAAAAAGGCGGACCCTATTACGCGGCGCGGATTTATGCTGAGCTCTTGAAGCGACAAGGGCGCAACGCTGAGGCTTACGCCTGGTTGTGCGCCTTGTATCCCCAGTTGCCGCGCGACGATGAAGCGGCGGACGCGCCCTTGGTGTTGACGCGCATCCGGGAGCTGGAGCGGACGTTGCGCCTGACGCCCGAACAGGCCTTTCGCCCCGATGCGCCGGCGACGAGTGGACGCAGCCTTTGACAGTACGCTAGGATTACACGCAGGGTTTGCGGGTGAACGCTGTGAATCCTCCATCGTTTTTTTTAATTTGGTTGAGTGCGACGCGGCCGCGGACTTTGCCCGCGGCGCTGGCACCGGTCCTGGTGGGCACGGCGCTTGCCGCGCACCTGGGTCGCGCGGATTTACGGGCGGCGACACTGTGTCTGTTGTTTGCGGGGTTGATTCAAATCGGGACAAATTTCGCGAACGATTATTTTGATTACATGAAAGGCGCGGACACCGAGACGCGCGTGGGGCCGTTGCGCGCGGTGGCGGCGGGCTGGGTCCGGCCTGAGGTGATGCGACGGGCGATGATCTGGGTATTTGGGGCGGCTTTTGTGGCGGGGCTCGGCTTGATCGCTTGGGGCGGGCCGTGGCTAATCATGATCGGGATCGCCAGCATTGTGTGTGGGCTGGCTTACACGGGCGGGCCTTGGCCGCTAGGTTACAACGGACTCGGCGATGTATTTGTGTTTATATTTTTCGGACTCGTGGCGGTGGGGGCGACGTACTTCGTGCAAGCGGGTGCCCTCACGATCGACGTGTGGCTGGCGGCGGTGCCGGTGGGGTTGTTGGCGGCAAATATCTTGGTCGTGAATAACTATCGCGACGCGGCGACGGATGCGCTCGCAGGCAAGCGCACGCTCGTAGTTCGTTTTGGGCTGAGATTTGCGCGGGCGCAGTTCACTGGCTCGCTCTTGGTCGCAGGGGCTATGCCGGTAGTATTTTGGGCCCGCGGTTTTTCGGCCTGGTGTTTGTTGCCGTTGTTGCTGGCACCTGTGGCATGGCAGCACGCAAGGCGGTTGCGCAAGAGCCGTACGCCCGCAGAATTGATCGCGTTGCTCGGGGATACGGGGAAACTGCTCGCAGCCTACGCGGGGTTAGCGGCGGCGGGGTTTGTGCTCTGAGCGTGCAGGCGCCGAGGGGCTTTTTTTAAAAGCTCAGTCGATTTTCAAAATCGTGCCGGCGAGATGCTGGATCGGTCCGGCGCCCTTGAAGTAGTATGCGACCAGGACGTGGTGTCCGTCGATCAGCACGGACCACGGGTAGCCGATATCAGTGGTGGTGCCGTCGGCGCGCAGGATTATCTCGGGCGCGGTGGCGGCGTCGGTGCATTCGGGGTTGAGAATGCGGGCGCGGATACCAAGGGGCGCGTGGCGGTAGCCGTAAGTGAGAAGAACGCGTTGGTCAGGTAGCTGTAGGGCGTGCAGCGGGTGGCCGCGAAAGCCGAGACGTTGCCAAGGTTGAAAGGATTTACCGCCGTCGGTGGAACGGGCGAGGCAGGCGTCGTCTTCGAGCCCCTCGCTGCGGAGGAAAGCGACGAGGGCCCCGGAGGGAGTTTCGAGTAGATTGGTTTCGTTGAAGGAGGCAGCGGGATCGGTGGCAATCGGGCAGGAATAATTCCACGTTTTGCCCTGATCGCTGGATATAAGAAGATAGGCGGACGTGCGGCGTGGGACATCGCGGTCGGTGGCGGCGCAGGCCCAATAAAGGCGGCCGTCGCGGCCCTCGATGGGGGCGCCGCGATTGTAAGCGGCGATCGGTTGGCCGAAGGGGTCGTGGAGTATTTCAGCGGCCAGATGCGGCGGTTTGAACGGGCCGGCCCAAGATTGAGCTCCGTCGCTCGAGCGCAGGTAGTAACCACCGTTGAAGATCGAGCCGGGAAAGTTTTGGAGAAACGGAGATTTCAGTTTCGCTACGCCGTCGGGGCGAAGAAAACTCCAGCCGTAGCTAAAACACAGCAAGGTGCCGTCGCGGAGTTGGAGCAGGCAAGGGTCTTGGGAGCCGCCGAAGGGATCGGCGTAGAGCAGCGTGGGCTCGGGGGACCAAGTCACGCCATCGCGCGAGCGCAGGAGCATGAGTTGGCTGTTGGGATCGACGTGGTTGTTGCCCGCTTCGCCGAAGATTTTACGGTTGGGGGCACGTCGGAAGGAAAGAAGAAATTCACCGTCGGGACGACGGATCACGGAGGGGAACGCGGAATGAAAGCGCGGGTTTTCGTAGATAACGATGTCCTTGATTTTTTGAGGCGCGGGCGCGGGCGCGGTGGCGCGGAGGAGCGGTGCGCACGTGAGTGCGAGAGCGAGGGCGGAAGGCAATAGACG
>RGAX01000159.1 GCA_009919985.1 Opitutaceae bacterium | reverse complement strand
TGGTGGACGAGTTCCCAGCGCGGATCGATGTCGTCTTCGGGGTTGGCGTTGGGATCGATGGCGTGAAGGCCTTTGGGTAAGAGCATGCGGCTCTTAATTTCCATCAGCGTGGCGGCCATAACGAAAAATTCTCCGGCAACCTCGAGGTCGAGCGATTGCATCGCGCGGAGGGCTTCGAGGTATTGTTTGGTGACCGACTCGATAGGGATGTCGTAAATGTCGATTTCGTTTTTCCGGATGAGGAAAAGCAGAAGATCGAGCGGGCCTTCAAAGACCTGGAGCTTGATGCGGTAGTCGGTATCGGGAGCCACGGTGATAAGAGAGGTTTGAGCGGCGGCGGGGCGCGGCAAATAAAAACTGCAGTTGGTTTTTAGGCTCGGCGAAGCGCGGCCACAAAGAAACCGTCGGTGTTGTGGCGGGCGGGGAGAATCGTGAGGCCGCCGGTAGCGGGGTCGGCAGTAAACCCAAAATTCTGCGTGGGTACCTCGGTTTTAAAGGCCGGGTTGGCAGCAAGAAAGTCACCGACCACGGCTTCGTTTTCAAAGCGGCTAAGCGAGCACGTGGCGTAGAGCAGGCGCCCGCCGGGACGCACGTGGGCAGAGTAGGTGGTGAGGAGTTGGAGTTGGGTGGCGGCCGCGGAGGTGACCTGGGCTGGGGTCGTGGTCCACTTCAGGTGGGGTGCGCGGCGCCACGTGCCTGAGCCACTGCACGGGGCATCAACGAGGACGCCGTCGTAGAGCCCGGTGGGCGCGGCGCTAAGAAGGGCAATCTGGTTTAGGTGGGCGCGTTGGGCGCGGATTTGGAGTTCTTTCAGTGCGCTTGGGCGAATATCGTAGGCGTCGATGTGGCCGGTCGGGCCCAGCAGGGAGGCAAGTTGGAGCGATTTTCCGCCGGCGCCCGCACAGGCGTCCAGCCAACGTCCGCCGGGTGCAATGCCGGCTGAGGCGAGGATCATTTGAGAGCCGAGGTCTTGGACTTCAACGAGGCCGGCGAGGAAGGCTTTGGTTTTAGTGATGTCGGCTTCGGCGAGGAGTTCAACGGCGCCGGGTACGACGCGGGAGACGCGGGACGGCCAACCCAGGCTAGTGAATTCGGCGATAACGGGAGCGGCATCGGGCGTTTGGAGGCGGAGCCAAAGGGCAGCGCGGGTGTGTAGCGCGTCGAGATCCGGGGCCAGGCCGGCAGCGGGGCAATGGCGCGGGAGCCACGCGGGTAGAACCGTCGCGGGATCGGCGCCGAGGTGTTTAGCTTTGGCCGCGACGCTGGACGGGCAGGCGGGCCAATCGCCGCAGGTGCCGGCACGGTAGGCGCGGGTGGCGGGGAGATCGGCGGCGAGCCAGGCGACACATTGAGCGGCTCGGGTGGGATCAGTGTCGAAGAGGGGCTCGATCCAGGGTAGGAAGCGCAGCGTAGTGTAAAGCAACTCGCGGTAGAGTTTGCGGTCGCGGGAACCGAAGGAGCGGTTGGCGGCGAATTCCTGTTGGATGCGCAGGGGCAGCGACGGATCGGTTTGCCAGTGGGGGCGTAAGACCGTGACGAGGCGAAGGAAGATTTTCTGTTGGCTACCGGAGAGGCTCATAAGTGGGAAAAGTGCTGATTGAAGAAATAATACTTTAAAAGGACCGTTGGCGGTGAGCTCAGGCGAGGAGCGGCGGTGGTTGCAGCGCGGGCAGCTCTCCTAGCGAGAGCAGCGAGCGGCACGGGGCGGCTCAGTAGTTGCGGGCCTCGATCTGAATATTGAAACCAATGCCATTTTCTCGGCGTCGGCCGGAGTAAACCGAAACGACGTACTCAAGGAGCCAGGTGTTATCGAGGTTATGGACGAGGCCGTAGGCTTGTTCGTTGAGGCGACGAGTGCGCGCGTCGTATTGGAGCCGGGCGAGGACATCGAAGGCTTCGTTGAGGTGGGCGCGGCCTTCGATGCGGTAGTCTTCGCTCTCGCGGCGGAGAAAATTGGTGGCAAAGCGGAGCGACCAAGCGGTGCCGTCGCGGACGGTTATACCGGAGTTGAGTTCTTGGAGCGTGCCGGTCTGGGGCGTGAAGCTTTCATAGACATCGAGCTGGAACCAAGAAGCCGGCATGACGGCGAGCTCGGTGTGGAAGGAGGAAAAATCACGTTGCCCGGGCTCGCGGTGAAAACGGAAGTCTACGGCGTGGTTGAACACAAAGAGATCACGCGAACCGTAGGTGTGGTCCCGGGTCTGGAGGGTATTGTCTAGGCCAAGGCGGAGTGTGTTGGTGGCATGGAGGTCGTCGAGGTTGCGCTGGTCGCCGAGGCCGAGCGGGCGAAGGTAGCTGGTGAGTGGCTCACGACGGTCGATGGCGGGAATGAAACGCCGCCCGAGATCGCCTTGTGGGATGTAACGGTAACTGAGCTTGGGTGTGATCTGGTGGCGGAGGCCATCGATTTTCCACTGGGCGTTTTTGTAAGCGTAGGTCGCGTTGGCGCGGAGGGAGGCATCAAGGCCGACTTCGCCGAGGACGCGGGTGTAACCTCCGGGCACGCTCGCACCGGTGGTGTTGGCGTAGTGTGTCACGCGGGCGCCAGCGGTGGGAGTGACGGCGAGCCATTCACGCGGCGTGAACGGGCGGGTGAGGGCGTAATACGCGTCCGCACGGTCACTGACGAGGCGCGGGCCAATCTGAGCCGGAGGGCGATCCCGCAGCGAGACCACGCTGGCTTGCGCGCGTTGGTAGAGACCGCCGAAGCCAAGGCCGCTAGGCATCAAATCATAGCGCAGTTCGGGGAGACGTTCTTGGACGTAGTCGAAAGCGTTCGGTTGGAGGCGGGTGAACAGCGAGATGACGTAATTGTGACCGGTGTAGACGGACTCGATAAACGTATCGGGCGTTTGGACCGGAAAAAAAGCGCGCGGGCGGAAATCGCGGACGACTTCGGAGTCGCGCCACGCGTTAATCTGACCGCCGAGGGTCAAGTTTTCGGTGAGCCGCTGCGTGTGCTGCCACTCGATGTAGCCGCGATTGGTCGGCACGGGTTGGCCGAGGATGTCGGTGAGCTTGTCGCCGTGATCACGGATGAAACCGGAGCGGAAATAACCGTGTAGATCACGCCCCTCGTTTTCGCCGATGTAGCTAGCCGAAGGTCCGACCATGAGACCGCGAGCCGTGTAAAGACCGACATCGCCTCCGATTTTTACGCCCTGTTTAAGGGGGATGCGGAGGCCGCCTTCGAGGTAAGCGCCGAGGGTTTTACGGTAACCGCCGGTGAACGTGAGGTAGGAGATGAGGGGTTCGTTGAGGTTTTGTTGGATACGCGGCAACGGAAACGGCTGCGCGCTACCTAGTCCAAAGCGGGTGTTTTCACTGCGAAGGTTGCGGCTCGGTGCATAGAGAATGCGCGCGGATTGTACCGTGGGTTGCCACGGACCGGGCTCGCGATAAGTGACCGTGGCGTCGGTGACGTTGATTTCGTTGAGCGTGCCCGCGGCAGACGTCCCTCGAACATAAAAAGGATAATACCCCACCCGAATCGACTGCGCCGCAAACGAGCTCGCACGCCGGTCGTAGGTGAGTTGGTCGGCGAGCAGGCGCTGGGGACCGCGGGTAAGCGTGACGTGGCCGGTGGCGACCGCGATATCAGTGCGCGCGTTGTAGCGAATTTCGTCAGCGCTCAGCAGCGTGAGGCCGTCGCTCATACGGGCGTGGCCGCTGAGGATTTGCTCACCTGAAGCGAAATCAAACGAGCTCTGCTCTGCGCTCACGTCGAGCTGACGCATGGTGGAAGCTGGCGCGGCTGGAGCCAAGGTGTCTTGAGCAGGCGCGAGAGATTGGGCTGGTAGCCTCGTGAAGGCAGTCAGCAAAAAAATTGAAACAAGGACGAAGCGACGAAACACGCGCAGAGCAAAGGCGCGGGCACGTGGGCAAGCAAGCCTCCGGCAGGGTTTTGATAATTGGCGTAGTTTTAGCTTTTGCCGTGGTGCCTCGCCTTACATCGTGCGATGAGTTCATGGCCAAAAAAACTTCCTCTCGTTCCTCTGCTCTCCAGGAAATGACCGCCTTGCGCGCTGAAGTGCGGGCGCTCGGCAGTGCGTTGGGTCGGGTGATCACGCGACTCGAAGGACCCGAGACCTTTCAGACTGTCGAGCTGTTGCGCCAACGCGCCAAAGCGCGAAGATCCGGCGACGATGCCGCGGCTCGCTCGCTCGCGACCGAAGTTGCGGCGCTGTCGCCAACAGATGCCTTCAATCAGGCGATGGCGTTTACCTTGTATTTTGAACTAGTGAATCTCGCGGAGGAAAATTTCCGTATCACGTTATTGCGGCGACGCCGTGCCGCACGAGGTTGGGATGCGACGACGCTGCCTCCGATGCGTGAGTCCATCGAGGCGGCGGTGATGGAATTAAAGCGTCGAGGGGTAGGTGCGGCAGCGATGCAGGCAATCGTGGATCGCTTAAATATTGAATTGGTGTTTACCGCGCATCCAACCGAATCCAAACGGCGTACGCTGCTCACCAAATTGCGTCGCTTAGGCGAAATTTTACGGCTGCGGGCGCAACCGGCCCTGCTGACCGATCCGGCTTTGCTTGATGCGGAATGCGTGGAGCGAGAGATCGCCTCGTTGTGGTTGACGGATCGCAGTCGGTCGGCGCGGCCCGAGGTCACCGACGAAGCGAAGACGGGTTTGTGGTATTTTGACACGACGTTGTACGCCACGCTGCCGCGGTTGCAGTCGGATATGACGCGGGCCTTGGCGCGGCATTATCCTGGCGTTCGCGCGCCGCGACGATGGCTGGCGTTTGGTTCGTGGATCGGCGGCGATCGTGACGGTAATCCCGGCGTCACGGGGGCAGTGAGCGCAGAAGTGCTATTGCTGCATCGCCGACTCGCGATTGAGAAACTGCGGCTCGCGGCCAGGGAATTGGCCCGCACGCTCACGGTGAGCGACCGACGTGATTCGGTCGTGCCGGCGTTAAAAAAAGAATTAAGGGAAAATTTGCACGTCTCCAAGCACATCGAGGCGTTAGGTAAACGCTACCCGCATGAGCCTTATCGTTTGTTGCTCGGCGTGCTCCGTGAGCGACTCGCGCAGGCCGTCAATGAAGTGCGCGACGGTAGCGTGCTGGCCGAGGAAGCCGCGGGCGAAGCCTGCCTGAGTCGCGATACGATCGACGAGACTTTGGAAACAATCCGCGCGAGTCTTGCGGCGGGAAAAGGCGCGATGTTAGTCGATGGTGAGCTCAAGGCGCTCGGCGAACAATTTGAGGTTTTCGGTCTACACACGGCGCGATTGGATATTCGCCAACATTCCACGCACCATGAGGCGGCGGTAGCTGAGGTGCTCGAGCACTCGGATTACGCCAAGCTCGCTGAGGTGGAAAAACGCGAGGTCTTGCTCGCGGCGTTAGGCAGGGCGAAACCGTTGTCCGCTTCGGTGCTGGCTAAATTTTCCGCGGCCACGCGGCATGTGCTCGATCCACTGGCTTTGGCCGCACGGGCGGCGGTGCGTTTCGGGCCGGAGGCTTTGGGTATCGCTATCATCAGTATGACCGATGGCGTCTCAGATGTTTTGGAGTTAGAATTCCTGCAAGTGATCACGGGTGCGAAGCTACCGATTGCGCCCCTGTTTGAGACGCTTGATGACTTGGAACGTGCGCCGGAAATTTTGGCGGGTTTGTTTACGCTACCCGGTCGGGCTAAGCCTGTACACCAGCACGTGATGCTCGGTTATTCGGATAGTAATAAAGATTGTGGCTATGTGACCGCGAACTGGGCGCTCTTCCAGGCCCAGGACGCGATCGCGCGAGTGGCGCGCGAGCACGACGTACGGGTGACATTGTTCCACGGGCGCGGTGGTAGCATCGCGCGAGGCGGCGGTCCGGCGGCGAAGGCGATTTTGGCGCAGCCTGCGGGCTTGCGTGATGGCGGTATTCGCGTGACAGAACAAGGCGAAGTGCTGTCCACGCGCTACCATGATCCCGATTTAGCACACCGCATTTTAGAGCAAATGGCTTATGGCGTAATGCTCGCTACGCATGCGGCAGAATCGGCACCGCTCGTGCCGGAGGAATGGAGCGAGTCGATGAGCGCGATGAGCGCGGCAGGCTTTGCGGCGTATAAGGCCGTGGTGCACGAGGATCCGGAATTTTTAGTATTCTGGAAACAGGCGACCCCAATCGATGAAATCAGCAATCTGAAGTTGGGTTCGCGTCCGACATTTCGCCGGGCGACAACGAGCGTAGACGATCTGCGGGCGATCCCGTGGGTGTTTTCGTGGATGCAGAGTCGGTTTAATTTTCCCGGCTGGTTCGGGCTCGGTAGCGCGCTTGCCGCGGTTCTGAAGCGAGGCCCCAAAGGCCGTAAACTACTGCGTACGATGCACTCAGAGTGGCCGTTTTTCCAAACGCTGATTGATAATGCGCAGCTTACGATGCACAAGGCCGACATGGGCATTGCTTCACTTTACGCCGATCTAGTGGAGGATCCCAAGATTCGCCGGCGGGTGCTTGCTGTCCTCACAGCTGAGTTCGAGCGCACCGAGGCGGCGATTCTTGCGGTTACGGGACAACGGCAATTATTGGC
>RGAX01000158.1 GCA_009919985.1 Opitutaceae bacterium | reverse complement strand
GGCGCAGGTGGTAGATGGCGGCCAGCGGATCCTTCGTGTGGTGCAGGCTGATCAGACCGACCTCGAGGTGCGACTCGGGCGAAGGGTTGTCGCCGCGCCGGTCGATCACCTTGAGGAATGCGTTCAGCGCCTCGGTGTTGCGGGACTGCTTCTGCAGCTGCTTGCCCTGCACGTAGAACGGGTCGTCGGTTTCCGACGGCAACTGCACCCGGTCCCGGTCACCGCAACCCGCCAGCGCGAGCCCGACAGTTCCCAGCGGCCCCATTAAGACGATGCTCAAACCTAGGTTGACGACAAAACTGAGCAACGCGGCACGGACTGGGGTCACCGTATCTTTCCGCGCGTAAAAAGCCTTCAACGCTAAATTTACAAAGGAGAAAAACGGCAACCCTAACGCATACACGGCCAACACCGGTAACATCAGTGCTGTATCGCTAGCGAGGAAGGCTCCACGCTGAAATAACACGCGCACGAGTGGCTCCGCGAGCACGGCAAGCCCAACTGCCGCAGGCACATTGATGACCAAAATCAACCGCATGCCTTTGCGGTACGAGTGCGCCAATTTTTCATCATCTCGATCTGCCGCGTGTTTCGCGATCAGCGGAAACACCACGGTTGAAATCGCGATCGCAAACACCCCAATGGGCAGCTCCATCAAGCGGGTGGCAAGGTTGAGTACCGTCACCGCGGAGTCGTTCAACGACAGTCCGATAAACCGCGAGACTGCCATGTTGATCAAATAAATCGCCGAGCCAAACACTGTCGGGCCCATGAGGGCCACGATTTGCCGCAAGGGCCCGCTCCGTCCGAGATCAAAGCGCGGACGCCAGCCCTCACGCATGAGCGCTGCCGCCGGTACCGCCATCTGCAAAAATCCTCCGCCTAACGCGCCGGCGCAGAGCCAGTGCATACGTCCATCGGGCGATTCGGCCCATCCACAGTAGACCGCGGCACTCAGTGCTCCGATCATAGCTAAATTTAGCCAGATCGGAGAAAGCGCCGGCTCCACGAACCGGTGCAACGTCTGCAACGCCGCGCTCAAAACTGCCGCAAGACAGACAAAGACGAGGTACGGAAACAAGAGAATCGCATAATCAGCTGAAGCGACAAGCCGGTGTATCGTATCTACCTCCAAGCCCCAGCCACCCGCAATTGTCACGAGCTTACCTGCCTTAGCCAAGGCCAGCATCGCCAGCGCGACGATGCCCCCAGTGACCACCAGCAGCCAGCTGGCGACTTGATTCACGAGCTCAAAAGCGCCATCCCGCTCGCGCGCCTTGAGCTCCTCCTGCAGGGTCGGCACGAGCGCTGCGGTCAGCGCCCCTTCACCCAACAGCCGACGAAATAAATTGGGCAAGGTGAACGCCGTGTAAAAAATCGAGGCCAATGCCGAGGTTCCAAAAACTGCGGTCACCAACATGTCGCGTCCAAGACCGAGTACGCGCGACACCATCGTCAGCGCTGACACCACTCCGATATTTTTCAGGCTCTTCGACACACGCTCAGTTTCCGCGGTGCAAGCCCACGGGCGCAAATGCATTTACACGCTGGCAGAGCGCCTCACTTCGAGCGCGTGGCCACCCATTGATCTAGGGCCACGCGCGCGGTTGTTTCCAAATCTAAGGCATCGTCCCACTCACGTTCAAACTCGGTGACATTAACCTCCAAGTCTTGGCCCTTCAATGTCAGTGCGAAACAGTCCGCCAGCGCGAGCCCAGCATTCAGATAAAATGGATGTAACGCAGGCAAAAGCCGTTGTAGCTCGGCACTACGTTCGGCCAGCGCGGCCTTTACGACCGGTTCCGCGCGCCGGCTCAAAATGGAACGCAGCGGCACCACTGCATCGGCCTCGCCGACAATGAACACAAAACGAGCTAGATCCGTGAGCGCCGCGCGTGCTTCTACGCTTCCAAGTTGGGGCTGGGTCCGCGCGCGGCGCAGGTGATGCCAGCCCGTCTGCCACCAAAGTTCACGTTCGATGGTATCCGCGAAGCGCCCTGAGAAACATTCGGCCAAGGCCACTTCGGGATCTGCGCCGGCGAGCAAGCGCGAACGGTAAAGGGCCCACTCGCCCACCGATCCGCTCTCCGCCTGCAGCCAAGCAAACAACCACAGCGCCCCTATCTGCATCGGGCGGGACTCGAGGACGCCACGATCACCCTGCAACACGGCCTCAAGCGCCGGCGGCGGCAACACGGCTGATTCTTGTTGTAACGCGTCCGCTTGAGCCGGTTCCGCACGAATTCGCCACCATTCCACGCACGCCTGTTGCAGCCAAGAGGGAATAATGAGATGAGTATTTACTCCGTGCGCCGCGACGCTGATGCGAACCAGCAACGCCTGCACCAGCGCAGTTCGCACATCCACGTCTGGCATTGCCTCACTCCAACGCAGGCGCAACGAAACCACTCCGCCTGGCTCCGCCACCACGCGAAACGGCAAAGGCTCCGACCATGTCTCCGCAGGGATCAGCCGTACAAATATAGGTGAAGAAAAACCTGCTACCGGCAAATCGAGGGGCAACGCGAGCCAGCGCCAAGCCGCCTCCGCCTCATCGCGCACGCGTTGCGCGGCGCTACCGTCGAGACTGGCGATTTCAAATTGCCCAGGACCCGTCTGCGATAGTACGGGCGACGCAGCATTCATCCATAAGTTCGCCCAACACATCGAGGCAACGAACCATCCACAACGTGTAGTCGCCGAAAATCGCATCACTGCATAGTGAGGCTCAGGCTCGAATCACTGAGCCTGACGTCCCTAAGTTTAGTCCCAGCGATGAGAATATTTTCGGCCCAAGGTTGAGCTCCGATAATTTCATCCATCGCCAGCGCATGCTTCTCTAAGTCGGCCGCTAATTTCACCACGAGCTTGAGCGTCAAAAACAACGTGCCCAATCCAGCCCCCATCACGATGCTTAACACCGCAGCGCTGATCTTCCTAACAAGCTGAGGCGAGAAAACCCGCCCCGCCGCCCACGAGCCGTTTTACCCCCAGCTTTTTGCACTTGGGGCATTTCTTCAGCGGTTCGTCGCGCATCGACTGAAATAGCTCGAATTCATGACTACATTTTGGACAGACGTACTCGTAAGTTGGCATAGCAAGTTCGTCCTGACTCAGGCGCAAAGCTTCGGGGTTGGCGAGAATGTTTCATTGGCGCGCGCCCCGGATCGCAAATTAGTTTGAGAAAACAGGCTTAAGCCGCGCTAATTACCGGCGATGGACTTTGCCGCCGCTTTCAAACATCAGGTGACTCGGGTCGAGACTGGGCTTGATCGCTACGTGCCCGCGGCCACGACCCGGCCTACGCGTTTGCACGAGGCTATGCGCTACAGTCTACTCGGCGGCGGTAAACGTCTCCGACCCGTCCTTACCTTGGCCACCGCCAAAGCCCTTGGGCTTACAAATGACTCGGCGTTGCCCGCCGCCGTTGCCATTGAGTGTCTCCATACGTACTCCCTCATTCACGACGATCTTCCGTGCATGGATAACGACGACCTGCGTCGCGGCCGTCCCACGGTACATCGTCAATTCGACGAAGCCACCGCCCTGCTCGCCGGCGACGCACTCCTGACCGAAGCTTTTGTCATCCTATCGGTCCACTACGCCTCACGCCCCACCCTTGCCCAAGCCCTCACCCGCGAGCTAGCCGACGCCGCTAGTAGCCGCCGCCTGATCGGCGGACAAATGGAAGACCTGCTCGCCGAAAAAAAATCCACGGCCACGGCCAAAGAACTCGAGTTTATCCACCTTAACAAAACTGCTGCCATGATCGAAGCAGCTTTTGTCATGGGCGGTCTCTGCGCGGAAGGGCCGCAATCGGCGCTGTCGGTTCTACGCACCGTGGGCCACCATGTTGGACTAGCCTTCCAGATCATTGATGACGTGCTCGATGCCACGGCCGATACCGCAACCCTCGGTAAAACTGCGGGTAAAGACGCCAAAGCTGACAAAACTACGTTTGTGAAGCTCCACGGTATCGAAACCTCCCGCCGTCTGGCCCACGAACACGGTCAGGCCGCCCAATCTACGTTGCGCAGCCTACCCGGCGACGCGGCATTCCTCCACGCTTTGATCGAGTCTATGGCCGCCCGCATAAACTGAAACACGCTCGCATGAAAACTCCAGTCGTACTGCTGACAGCGCTTCTCGCCGGCACCGTTCTCTTTTTAGGCACGCTCGCCTGGCGCCAACACAGCGAGCTCATCCGACTCCGCGCCGCCGCACTCGACCACGGCGACCGCGCCGCTTTGCAAAAACGCATTTGGGACGCCGAGAAACGCGCCCAACTCAGTGAAGCCCGTGCCCTCGCCACCCAGCCAGCAACGAACGAAGCCACGAGTGAACCCACCGACCCTGCTGCCAAGGCGCAGTTAAAAAATCTCCCGCCCGCCGATAAAAAAGGCCCTACCCCGCAGGAAATTCTCGCGTTTCTTAGTAACCCCGAAATGCAGCTCAAGCTTGCGACCAAATTTCGCGAACAAGTCGACGCGCGTTACGGCACCCTGCTCAAAAATCTCAACCTCACCGGCCCGCAACAGGCGCAGTTGCGCGAACTCCTGATCGAGCGCCAAGGCGCGGTCATTGACGTGGCCGCTGCCATGCTCGCCGCCGGCGGAAAATTGAAAGAAAAAGACCTGCAAACCCTCGTCGCCGGTGCCCAAGACGAGACCGATCGAAAATTGCAGGCCACGTTTGGCCCGGCCGTTTACACGCAGTTTCAGACATACGAAAACGCCCAGCTCTTCCGCGGGGCAACGAGTGATCTCCAGAAGAATTTGGCGCGCAGCAACGTCCCGCTGAACGCCAGCCAAGCCGAGCAATTCACGATGTCGGTCAGCACGCTGGCTCAAATCAATTTCACGCCCGATCAACAAAAGGCGCTGCTCGCACTCAATCGCGCGGAGCAATCCAAACAAACTATCCGACAGGTTGAACAGCTCTTCAAAGAGCAAACCAATCCGCCTAAACCCGCTAAGCCGGAGTCTAAAGCGCACCCCCGACGAGGCGCTATCAAACGACCGCAGCGGCAGCGTTGACGAGTTCCACAAAACTGCGCG
The DNA here is from genome assembly GCA_009919985.1 of Opitutaceae bacterium. Lineage (GTDB taxonomy): Bacteria > Verrucomicrobiota > Verrucomicrobiia > Opitutales > Opitutaceae > Tous-C4FEB. The sequence goes on along the minus strand of RGAX01000158.1, from coordinate 1,543 downwards.
CTTCCAAACTCGCGCCGCCGATCAGGCCGCCGTCGATGTCTTTTTGGGCGAGCAATTCAGGCGCGTTGGCCGGCTTCATCGAGCCGCCGTAAAGAATTCGGACTTTTTGCGCGACCGCTTCGGTGAAGTGCTTGGTGAGTAATCCGCGGATAAACGCGTGCACTTCCTGCGCCTGCTCGGTCGTGGCGACCTTACCGGTGCCGATGGCCCACACGGGCTCGTAGGCGATCACGACGCTGGCGGCTTGGTCTTTACCGACACCTTCGAGGCCAGCTTCGAGCTGAGTCTGGACGACCGCGAGGGTGGAACCGGCTTCGCGTTCGGCGAGGGTTTCGCCCACGCAGAGGATGGGGCGCAGTTGGTTTTTAAGTGCCGCCAACACTTTTTTATTCACGAGCGCATCCGTCTCGCCGAAGAGCGCACGGCGTTCGCTGTGGCCGAGGATGACGTGCGTGGCGAAGAGCGCGCGCAACATTGCAGCGGAAATTTCGCCGGTGAAGGCGCCGCTGGCCTCGAAGTGCATGTTCTGCGCTCCGAGTTTTAAAGTAGAGCCGTCGAGTGCTTTGGCGGCACTTTCCAGTGCGGTGAAGGGGGGGCACACGACGACTTCGACGTCGGATTGCTTGCCGATGGTGGCGACGAGCTCAGCGACAAGCGAGACGCCGTCGGCGGAGGTTTTGTTCATCTTCCAGTTACCGGCGATGAGTTTTTTGCGATTGGACATAATAATAAATAGAGCGCGCGTAGCCGATAGAGCGGCGCCGCGCAGTTAAGAATTTTAGTTTTCGAGGAAAGCCACACCGGGTAAGACTTTGCCTTCGAGGAACTCGAGGGAGGCGCCGCCGCCGGTGGAGCAATGGGTGACTTTGTCCGCGACCTTAAATTTCTTTGCGGCCGTGGCGGTGTCGCCGCCGCCGACGATGGTCGTGGCGCCGTTGGCCGTAGCTTCGGCGATCGCGGCGGCCATGGCTTTAGTGGCGCCGGCAAATTTTTCGAATTCAAACACACCAGCCGGTCCGTTCCAGATGATGGTCTTGGAGCTGAGGATGGCCTGACGGTAGAGCTCGATAGACTTGGGACCAGCGTCGAGGCCACCCCAGCCGTCAGGAATGCCGGTCGCGAGATCCGCGGGCATCGTATTGGCGTCAGGCGAGAAGGCGTCGGAGCAGATAAAGTCGATCGGGAAGATCAGCTCGACATTGCGCGCGGCAGCTTTGGTGACGAGTTCTTCGACGATCTTCGCACCTTCGGCGTCGTAGAGGCTGGTGCCAATCGGGGTGCCGCGGAGGACTTTGTGGAACGTGTAAGCCATGCCGCCGCCGATGATAATTTTGTCGGCTTTCTCGAGGAGGTTTTTGATGAGGGGGATTTTATCGGCGATCTTGGCGCCACCAAGAATGGCGAGCAGCGGGCGGTCAGGATGATCGAGGACTTTGGCGAAGGCTTTGAGTTCGGCTTCCATGAGGAAACCGGCGGCTTTGAGCGGGAGGGCGACGCCGACCATGGAACTGTGCGCGCGGTGGGCGGTGCCGAAGGCGTCGTT
>RGAX01000157.1 GCA_009919985.1 Opitutaceae bacterium | reverse complement strand
CTGGTCTGGCCCCGCGCCCCTCGTCCCACCCCACCGCAACTCCTCGAAAAACGGCCCCGTCCACTACGACTGGCACTGGATTTATCTCTACGGCAACGGCGATGTCGGCAACCAAGGTATCCACCAAATGGACGTCGCGCGCTGGTTCCTCGGCGAACCCGGCCTACCCCGCCACACCCTCAGCATCGGCGGCCGCCTCGGCTACCACGACGACGGCGATACGCCCAACACTCAAGTCGTCATCCACGATTACGCCACCGCTCCGCTCATCTTCGAAGTCCGCGGCCTGCCTTCGAAATCCGGCGCGGGCGCACCCACCGGAGCCGGCTCCGAGGCCGGCTCCGCCAAAACTTCCGGCATGGACAACTACCGCGGTGTCGACGTCGGCAACGTCATCGACTGCGAAGGCGGCAGCATCGTGACCCACGGCTACTTTGCCGCCACCGCTTACGACAAGGCGGGCAAGGTCGTGAAAGAATTCAAAGGCAGCGACCGCCACATGCAGAACTTCATCGATGCCATCCGCAGCCGCAAATCCGCCGACCTCTACGGCCCCATCCTCGAAGGCCACGTTTCCAGCGCCCTCTGCCACCTCGGCAACATTTCTCACCAAACCGGCCGCACCGTCCCTGCCGCCGAAATCGCCGCCAAAATCAAAAGCGACGCGCCGCTCTCCGAAGCCTACGGCCGCATGGCCGAACACCTCGCGGCCAACCAGGTCGACCTTGCAAAAACGCCGGCGACGCTCGGCCTGCCGCTCGCCGTGGACGCCGCCCACGAACGCTTCACTGGCGAGACCGCCGCGGCGGCGAATGCGATGCTCAAGCGCGACTACCGCGCCGGCTTCGTCGTGCCGCAACTTGTGTAAACGCGGATCTAGCCAAGCCGTCAGCTGCGACGGCTTAACTTCTCCCGCGTGGGTTCACCCCACGCGGCCTTCGTTTTACGTCCCGTAAAGCCGGTCACCGAAATCACCCAGCCCGGGCAAAATATATTTCTTCGCGTTGAGCCCACGGTCGAGCGCGGCGACATGCACTCGCGTACCGGGATGCTGCTTCTCCACCTCGGCCACGCCCTCGGGTGAAGCCACAATACAAATAAGCCGCGGCTGCACCGCGCCCTTGCTCTTCGCGAGCGTGATCGCCTGCGCCGCGCTCCCGCCCGTCGCCAACATGGGATCGACCAGAAACACGCGTCGCCCCTCGAGCGGCGGCAACTTGCAGTAATAATTGCGCGCCACCGCCGTCTCGTGATCCCGCTCCAAACCCAGATACCCAACGCTGACATCGGGAAACGTGTCGAGAAACGGCTGCACCATCCCAAGACCAGCGCGCAAAATCGGCACCACCACCAACGGCTCAGGCGGGAGCACGCGTCCCATCATAGGCTCGAGCGGGGTCTCGATTTTTTTTGCCTCAGTTGGAAGATCCCGCGTCGCCTCGATTGCGAGCAATAAACTGATTTGATAAGCAAGCGTGCGAAACGTCGCCGGCTTGGTCGTCGCATCCCGCAGATGCGTCATGATGTGCGCCGCAAGCGGGTGATCTAAAATGTGGAGGGGCATATGAAATTTCCTACGCAAAAAGAGCGCTGCGAGAATCTGAACCTAGAGTAGATCGCGCTGCACCTTGCGCTCCAGGAAACGCTCGAACTCCTTCCTAAGCTCCTTCTCCTTGCCACGTAAACCCGGCATCAACGCAAGCCACTGATAAACCTCTTCGCGTAAATGTTTCGGCATCACCGGATCCATCTCACGCACGCGATCCAGCGCCCGCACACACAGCATCGCGATGTCGTCACACATTTTTTGGGCATCTGCCGTGCTATGTTGACCAGCGAGCCGGATGACTTCGTCCATCTTGCGATGCCGCCGTTTCAAAATCGTTTTGTACGCGAGTAAACTCGGCACCACGACATTCACCGTGCGCGGATAAAAACTCGCCATCAGATTCCATGGATCTGCGCCATCACCCGCCTTGCGCAGGTCACTGCGCAATATCACGCACGGAATGTCGGCGAATTTCGCGAACATGAATTCTACGACCGTTCCGCTATCAAGCTCGGGACCATCGAAGTTAAACAACGCCAAATCACACGCGAGCAACGCCCGGATATCCTGATCGCGTACCGCACGCGGGGTGGTTCCACGCGGCTCGAAATCTTGCGGTAATTCACACAGGTAACGCCCGTGGGATTTCTCGTAGATCGCCTCCGCCAGATACGCGTTGCCGATTAGATGCTTGAGCGTGAACAACTCACTCGCGAAATAAACCGTGGAGCTGCGCGTTTTTTTATTCATCGCGGTACGTGAGCGAGGTAGCGCCGCTTTGCCGGCGCCGACAACGCTATTTATCTTAGCGGACGGCGCAGAAACCCGGTCGCTTAGGGCCGCAAGGTCAACGTGTGTTGCGTCGCACCGGGCAGAAACGGCGACGGCTCTCCCCGCACCCAAGCCTGGTGGCCGGCTCGATAAAACGGCGAGAGCGGATGGCCGCTTTGTCCGCCTGGCATATGGAAAATTCCTTCTGACTCATGCCCTGGAGAAACGACAAAGCGCTCGCTCGCGGCGAGCGTGAGCGTTTGCACGCGCGGCGTCGTGCTGTCCCCCGGCAACGATTCCGTAGGTAAATTCATCCAGCCGGTGAGCCAGCCCGGCAAGACACGCGCCAGTGGATGCTGGATCTTCACTGCATTTCGCTGCCCCCACGTTGCACTAGCGAGCGGCGTGCCCTCCCGGCGTAAACTCGCAACCACATCATCGGCTGCCCCCACCAGCAAAGTCTCCCACGATTTTTCCAAAGGGCTCAACAAGTGCAACGGGCGCTCCGTCAGCAACACCCACAACGGCTCTTCGTACGGAAATCTCGACCAACGAAAACTGGAATCCGCCTCGACGCACGCCGCAAAAATTGGATCGAGCACACGCTTGGCCACTGCCTCGCGCCACATCCGCACCAAACGATAACCGACCGCATCCACGCTCGCGCGCGCATTCCAGCCTTCGACAAGCCGACGTACTTCAGCGCGATCCGACTGGCCGGCGAGCACCTCCGCGGTGAGCACCTGCAGCAAAAGATCATGCCAGCGTTCCAGCGCGAGCCCGCGATCATCAAGCTGGATCGCGAGCAAATCCTTCGGTTGCGCTCGCTCGAGTAACGCCAGCGCATCGCGAATCTGCACCGCACGCATCGACTCAGCATAACCCGATTCGCCTAATTTCACCAAGGCGGCACCCCCTAATATACGATTGTTCGCCGTCCAAATCCGGCCGCCCGCTGGAGCACGCACCACCGGCATTTCTTCGGGCGGAATTAGCCCCTCCCAACGCCGATCACCAAACGCCCACGTCACAGGCCATCGCCCTTCGTAACCGACGCGTTTCGGCAACCGCCCCGCGATCGTCCAAGCAATTTCACCGGTACTATCGGCAACGTGAAAATTTTGCGGAGTAATGCCCGCCCGATGCGCGATTTCCAAGGCCGAGGAGACATTCTGCGCCGTTTCCATCCCCCAAAGCCCAAAGTTGAGCGCCGCCGGATCGTGCGCGACCCAGCGCTGCGCCAGTGGACGAGCTTTATCGTCGGCCCCCACAATCGGTCCCCAAATCGTCCAGCGGTAATCCACCTCAACTGGGGCCGCTCCTTTCACCGCGATCGTTTCGTGCCGCACCTCGATTCGCGGCATCGCCTCAAAGTTAGGCGCCCGATAAACCTCCGGAGAAATACCGGTCTGCACGACCACCAAATCGCTCGCATCCGTGTAACTGTTCGTAAACCCCCAAGCGACGCGCCCATTGCTACCTGCGACCATAAACGGAATCCCTGGCAACGTCACGCCGACCACGCTTCGCTCGATCGCACCCTCACGCCACTGCAGCGCGGCGCGAAACCAGATATTTGGCATGCCAAGCCTAAGGTGCATGTCATTGGCCAACATCGCCGCCCCATTAGCCGTATGGGCCCCCGCCAGGGTAAAAGCGTTTGAGCCCAAGTAATCCGGCTCGACGAATTCGGGTGCACTCGAAGTCACTTTGGTCAGAGCTACTTGCGCTACTTTGCGTAGATTGATAGAACGCGCCGAAGGCACCGTGAGTTGCCCCGTACTTCCATCCAACGCGGCATCGCGAGGCTTTAAAAGCGGCGCAAAAAAAGCTAAGCCCTCCGCACCCAGTGTGTCGCGCAAGGTTGCCGTCATGCGCTCGTGCCCCGCCACATCATTTTGCAAATCAAGCGTCATCGCAAAGCCCACCAATCCACAATCTTCCGCCCGCCAGGGCTGCGGGGTTGTCTGTAAAATATAATACTCGAAAGGCTTTTCGCCTAACGCGGCGAGTCCTGCGTTCACGCCCGCCGTGTAAGCCTCGGCCAGCGCGCGTTCCGCGGCCTCACCTCGCTCCACCGCCGCTCGCGCCACCGCGCGAAAGCCATGGATCCGTGTCGCTCGATCCGTCGCAAGTGCAGCGGACCCAACTAATTCAGCCAGCTCACCCGCAGCCCGGCGCCGCAATAAATCCATCTGAAAAAAACGCTCCTGCGCATGAATCCAGCCTAAGGCGCGCGCCACATCCAGACGATCTGTACCTCGCAACGTCGGCACCCCAAGCGCATCGCGCGTGATTACGACCTCCGCCCTCAGCCCCGCGGCACTTGCAGCGCCCTCAAGCTGGGCTCGGCTCCCCCGCAATTTAAAATAAAACCAACCCGCCCCGATCGCCGCAGCGAGCAAGCCGACACTTACCACACTCGCGACAATTTTTAATAATTTCGGGATAAATTTTTTCATTTTTTTTGCGGGGGGGGGCGATTCAGCCACGCTCCCCCATTTTTTGAATTACAAATTCAAATGTGCGCGAATCTTAGCCACCAACGCTTGCGTTGAATCCGCTACATCAAGTCTGAGCGCATCCTGCGGGTGCTCGAGGGCAGCCAGCTGTGAATCCAGCATTGCTGGTTTCATAAAGTGATTTTGCCGGGCCTCGATCCTCTGGCGGATAATCTCTGGCGAACCCTGCAGGTGAATAAGAATCACATTTTTGTTATTCGCCAAAATTGCCTTTCGGTAACTCTCCTTTAGAGCCGAGCACGTCACCACGCCATTTTCACCCCTCTCAAGGGTATTTTTAATGTACCTCGCAATGGCCGCGAGCCAAGGCGCGCGATCCGAGTCGTCCAGGGGCTGGCTGGCGGACATTTTCGCGATGTTTTTTTCCGAATGAAAACTGTCCGCGTCGCGGAAATCCCAACCCAACGCTTCCGCCAAGGCCAGTCCAACGGTTGTTTTACCCACCCCGGCCACACCCATAAGCAATACTATGACTGGAGCTCGTAACTCCCAGCTTTTAGCCGCAACGGGGTCCCGCCCTTCATCGTAATCGATGTAATCAAACATCGTTTTTATTTCCCGCATTTTTACATGCGGTGACTCTTCGATTCTGCGCTGCAAATTTTTTTGCCCCTCATCACGCCAACCGCGTTTCATCATGAAGTGATTCCAATGCATGCAATCTTCATCACTGCGGGCGACACCTACTTCAGAAATTAAGGCTAACAATTCTTCATCGTTTTTACCGGCCAGCACCTGCTCTTTAATTTTCTCGTAATCGATTCCCAGAAATCGGCAGCACCGGGCATCGAAAAATCCTGCCGTCCCCGTGCCTAAATTATTTTTATACTCTAAGGGTAACAGCCCCTGGGCCTCCAACCGGATTTTATCGATCATGCGGCCAAAATAGACTATCCGCCCCGTTTGCGCGTAAGGACTGCGTAGACCATTTATTTTAGGCATCGGAATATTGTCCCGCATTCAAAATAGCGATGCCGCCGCGGCAATCGCCAATCCCAACTTCCTATTCACCCAAAAAATAGAGCACGGTGCATAAACTTGCAAAAAACAAAGTCGGCAGGGTTACCCATAACGGGTTTACCGGTATCTGATAGTAACCAATCGCCCAGATCACGGCCCAGCACTTCAGGCCGATTAAAATCCAGGCCCCCACGACGAGCGTTAATGATTTTTCCCGATCTACACTCGGGCGCTTAATTTTCACCTCACGCACAAATTGCCGCTCATAGTCGGCGCCCCGGCGGGGCGTGCAAATTTCGATCAAACGGGTAAACACATCGCCACGATACGAATTTCTCTCTGAAAGACAAATCACCAAGGTGTAAAAATTGATTTTTGCGTGCGTCGTTCGGGTTGTAGCCCTTGCGTTGGCTTTTAAAAATAAAAAAGCCCGAAAGCGTTTAGCGCTTTCGGGCTTATAAACCTAGCAATAACCTACTCTCGCGGGACCTATAGTCCTACTACCATTGGCTACCCTGAACTTAACGGCCGTGTTCGGAATGGGAACGGGTGGACACCAGGATATATAATCACTAGGAAAATTGATTTATAAATTCTTATGAAAGAGGGAAAATTAAACGCCTATAAATATTAAAGTTTGCATTAACCTATAAGGAAATTAGTACAAGTAAGCTCAACACATTACTATGCTTACACTTCTTGCCTATTAACCGAGTGGTCTACTCGGACCTTATAATATCTTGCGATATATTGTGATCTTATCTTGGGATGGGCTTGGCGCTTAGATGCTTTCAGCGCTTATCCCTTCCGAACATAGCTACCCGGCGCT
>RGAX01000156.1 GCA_009919985.1 Opitutaceae bacterium | reverse complement strand
TGGACAACATGCCGGTGGCGCCGACAGCGGAGCAGCACGAACCGATGAATTTGCGGCGGGCTGGATCGAAGGTGGGGTTTTTGGGATTCATGGGCAGATTATTTTTGGACGGAGCCTTCGGGGGAGGTGACAACGAGATAGAGAGCGGAGCGGACTTTTTCGAGATCCGCGGTCGAACTAGGCATGCGCGTGATTGCGGAGACGATAAGGTTGGTGTCGGCTGGGGACATAGTACCTCCACAGAAAATAAGGTTCATGTAATCGACGAGTTGCTGTGGAGCTTTAGCTAAAGGAAGCAAGTCGGTGAGTGTGAGTCCGACCGAAGTGGCTGTAGGCGTACTATAAATAATGCCGTAAAGATAATTGGGGGCGGAGATGGCCGTAGTATCATTGAAGATCTGGAATTCCGGAGCATAAAGTCCGGCGGAAGCTATGACGCCGGGGTAAATGTAGTCGGGTTCGTAGAAGTTGAATACGGTGTTTGCGCGACCGGCAGCTTGGGCGAGAGAGCTTTCGGGGTTACTGAGGCTAAAGCCGCTGCCCGCAGTGTAGCGTCCACCGGGTGTGGTGGTGGTGGCGCCGCCATAAGCGCGCAGGAGTGCGGTGGCACGAAGGAGGGGCTCCTTGGCTTTACCGTGTCCTACGGTGTTGAGGAGGGTCGATGAGCGGGCTTCGTAATCGGTGAGGATGGCACGAACGACCGCACCGAGGTCACCACGGACGCCGGCACCATTGTTGGCAAAAACGGAAGCGACTCGGTAAATGTAGCCAGGGCTAGGGTTACTGGTGACGAGACGCTGGATGAGTTGGCGCGAGATAAAAGGGGCGGTGTTGGGGTGATTGAAAAGGGTGTCGAGGGTGTCTTGGAGGTCTTTGGCGCCGCCTTGGGTGGCTGGGAGAACTTTGCCGGTGACAATGGTTTTCACGGTGTCGTCGTGAAACGCTGGATAGAGCACCATCGGGTTGAGATAATTCTCACTGAGGCCGCCACCGCCGGTGAAGGTCGGATTGGTGGATTGGTAGTAGCCCCAACCGGTGAAGACCTTAGCCATCTGCACGATGGTGTCTTGGGTGTAGGTCGGGATGGGTTGGCCGTTGACGTCGAGTTTAAGGGTGCCGTCAGGCTGGAGTTCGTTGAGGCCGATGGTGAAGAGCTGCATGACCTCTCGGGCGTAATTTTCGTCGGCCTGGGTAAGTTGTACACCCTTGGCGTCGAAGGTCGCCTTGCGGTTACGCAATGAACTTAGGTAGATGCCCATGTTGGGGCTCAGCGTGACGTTTTCCAGGAGGGTGCGGAAGTTGCCGAAGGCGCCGCGAACGAGCAGATCGTAGTAATTGGTGTGACCGTCCTGCCAGCCGGAGATTGTGCTATTTTGATCAGAGGTAACAAGAATCTGGCTCAGGGCGTAGGCCACGCGCTGACGAAGTTGGTCAGGGGCATTGACGGCGAGTTTCCACCAAGCGTGTTGACGATGAACAGCGCCGATGCGGGTGTTGAGCGCGCCGGTGGTGGTGTTACCGCCCGCGCCTCCGGCGTTGTTGTTGGCGAAATCGGCACTAGCTTCGACGAAATGAAGCGAGGCTGGAAGTGTCATCTGCTCGTTCAACCAAGCGCTGTAGCCTTTGTTAATAAGGGCGTAGATGTCATCGTTGCGGGCGCCGAAAGTGGCTTGCGTGAGGAATCGCGCGGCGTCTTGGGTCGTGATTTTAGTGAGATCGATGGCCGCGGCGGCGACGGGGACGTTGAAGGCAGCCGTGCCAGAGGTTTTAGCGAAATTGCCGGCGAGTTCACCGGTAGTAAACTTGGCCGTGTCGATCGAGATTGAGATGCGGCCGGCCTTCAGAGCAGCGATCAAGTCGGCAGTACTATAAACGCCCGAAGGTGCGAAGTCCCACGAGGCGTAGCTGACTTGGCCCTGCGGAAGATTGTAAACGTAGTTACCGTCAATCTGTAAGTGAGCTACAATCTCCGGCGAGCTGAGGTTAGAGAATGCGACGTTAATGTAAGCGGATTTTTCGTCGGGCGCGAGTTGGATAGTGCCAGTGCCATAGGCCGTGGAGCCCGTGACGGTCGCCGGTGTGCGCAAGTTGGAAATGAAGAGCGATCCGGAGTTATAGAAGAATGAGCCGCTGGCGCTGTCGTTACTGCCGACGCCGTAGCTGTTGTTGGCGAGGAGCGTGAGGGTAGCGATGCGGTTGTTGAGGTTGGCGCCATTAGCCTTGGGCACTAGGCTTACGGTCGCCGTGGACACACCCGCAGCAAAATTGGCCACGCCGCTCACAGGCAAGTAATCGACGCCAGATTGGGCTGAGCCAGTAAGCGTGTAGCCGACTGAGATGGCCTTGGAAATATCCCCGACGCGATTGAGCGAAAAAACAACAGGCGAGGAGCCACGCGAGTCAGCCGCCGCAACGGAGGCAGAGACACCCACCGTCGAAAGTGTTTCAGACGAGAGGTCATATACTTCAACAAGCGAAACGCCGCCCGTGCCACCGACGCCAGCCACCTGGATCGTATAACTGCCGGGATTAAGATCGATTACAAGCGCCGCATCACGCGAACCTTCAGCAAAGGGAAAAGCCCCAGCTTTGGCGAACGCAGCGGAGACGGTGGCGGTGTTTGCCGCGGTGCCGGCGGACCAATTATCATTGGAGCCACCAGAGATTATGACAGATTTGTCATTATAAATGGAAAAAACAGGATCGGCGATGGCGCCGCCTACTCCGAGCGCAGTTAGTGCAGGGCCGGCCGCACGAATCAGTAACCGACGCGGGCCGGTGCTAGGCGCGATGACAAGGCCAGAGATCAAGACGCCGTTGCCTGCGGCGACGACGGCGCGGGTCGAAAGATTGATTAGGCGCGCGGAGCCACTGATGTCGTAAACCTCCAGCAATCCAATTCCCGAGGTATTACCGACACCGCTAACCTGAGCGGTGTAAGTGCCAGGAGAAAGGGTGGCGACCAAGGCGGCATCGTTGGAACCATTCGCCGTGGTGGTACCAAGGGCAAAGGCGCCGGCGGCCGTGGTGGTGGCGGCGAGGACTGCTTGGTCGTTATCTGCTGAACTCCAGGTGTCATTCTGGAGTACGAGTTGGCCATCGCCGTTGTAAATACTGAGCGTGGGATTAGCTAAGAGGGTGTTAGTGGCGAGGCCGAAGCGCGCGAGCGAATAACCCACAGCTCGAACGAGAACTTTTTTGGGCGCACCGTCGTTAACCACGAAGCCGGTGATCATGATATTTACACCGGTACCAATCTGGCCGCGCGTAGAAAGATTGGCGAGACGCTGATCATACTGGGCAGCGGAGGCAAAGTAGGGTCCGCAAAACAGGGCGGCGGAAACAAGACCGGCAAAAATCGAGGAAAGGCAGCGCGTTGATTTCATGATGGGGCTGGGGTCTGGAGAATTAAGGCCCTTGGGGGTTAAGAGCCACTGGTAGATGCTATGAAGTAATAAATGAAAAAAAAATCGGCCAAAGTCGAGACCCAGATATGGGATCGTTGGATAAACCTCTACCTAACAAGGCAAAAGCGACGAACCGTTTAATCCAATAATCTATCTAGGACACCTGTCTTTATATTTGCGACAAAGCTTGGGTAGGCGTTGAACATTGCCCCAACACTCCTCCCTGCTCGCCCCACCCTCCTCCCCGCTCGCCTTCCCATGATACCTCTTTCCTTTGCCATAATCCCGCGTCGCTTAAGGTTGGCCAACATAGCCTGCGCCGCCAGCCTCCTAGGCATCACCGGATCGCTGCAAGCCGAGGGGCCGTTTCGCAATCGCGACAACCCGAGCGCCAAGGATTCCGCCGAGGGCACCTACCCTGTGCCATATCAACTCCCCACCGTCGCCGAAGTCACGGCGGCGCTCACCCGCGTGCGCAGCTACCTCGAAGTCGCGGCCCCACTGCGCATCATCGACAGCAAAACGGGCCATGAGATCACTGATTTTTCCCAACCTGTCGCCACCGCCGTCGCCGATCGAGGAGAAGCCGAGTTCGGGCCGCTCATGTATGAAATGGGGGTGGTCCACTCGGCGATGTTAAGCGCGACCGCGGTGACCGGCGACGCCCGCTTCGCCGCCTACACGGCGAAACACCTCCAATTCATCGCCGAGAAACTCCCCTACTTCCGCGCCAGCGCCGCACAGTTCGGCGCGGATAAAAACGGCTTCCGCTCCATCCTAGAACCGCGAGCTCTCGACGACAGCGGCTCGATGTGCGCGGCGCTCCTCCGCGCTCGCCATGCCCAGGTCGGGCCCGACCTCAAACCAGTGATCGAAACGTGGAGCGAGTGGATCGGCAAAAAACAATACCGCCTTATCGACGGCACCTTCGCCCGCCAACGTCCCCAAGCTCAATCACTCTGGGCTGATGACGCCTACATGGGAATCCCTGCACTCGCAGAGATGGGTCGTTTGACCGGAGATCGCGTGTGGTTCGACGACGCGGTGAGCAACGTCGCCACCATGACGGCCCGTTTGTTTAACCCAGCCAAAGGTCTTTATGCTCACGGTTGGAACGCCGCCAACCCCGATGCACCACGCTTTTACTGGGGCCGCGCCACAGGCTGGATCGTCATCGCGATGTGCGACCTGCTCGATGTATTGCCCACCGATCATCCGGGCCGCACCTCCGTTTTGGCGCAGTTATGCGCAACCTTGAAAGGTGTGGCCGAATACCAATCCGGCTCGGGCTTCTGGCATCAAATGGTGGATCGTAATGACTCGTATTTGGAAACCTCCGCGACAGCGATGTTCACCTATGGCATCGCTCACGCAGTCAACGAGGGCTGGATCAGCCCCACAACCTACGGCTCTATCGCGCAAGCCGGATGGGTCGCGCTCAGCACCAAAATCAACGCTCAGGGCCAGATCGAGGGCACGTGCGTGGGCACGACGTACGCGAGTGACCAAATTTATTACTATAACCGGCCGCAGAGTGTGAAGGCGTTGCACGGCTACGGTACGACGATGCTCGCGGGCGTTGAAATGATCCGGATGTTAAAAAATCCGGCATTCACCATCGATTACAAGCTGCGCACATATCACTACGTGCCAAAAGACGGCGGCGCGACGAGCTACCGAGAGCATAACTAAAAAACAAAGACGGCCGCGCGGCGCGGCTCCCGTCCGAAGAGCTCAACGGCCGCACCAGCCGCCGTCGACGGTCATAACGTGGCCGCTTAAGTAATCACTCGCCGCCGACGCGAGAAAGATAATCGCGCCTTCCATGTCACCGGGTTCACCCCAACGACCCGCAGGGATGCGACTAAGGATTTCCTTGGAGCGCACAGCGTCGGCTTGGAGCGCGGCGGTGTTATCGGTGCGCATGTAGCCGGGCGCGATGGCATTCACGTTAACACCCTTCGAGGACCATTCGTTGGAAAGTGCCTTGGTGAGCTGGCCGACGGCGCCTTTGCTCGCGGCGTAACCGGGCACGGTGATGCCGCCGAAAAACGTGAGCAACGAAGCGATATTGATGATCTTGCCCGAGCCACGCGCGAGCATGTGTTTGCCGGCTGCGCGACAGGCTGTGAACACGCCGTTTAAATTGACGTCGATAACAGCATCCCAATCAGTGTCCGTATGTTCGGCCGCAGGCGCACGTTTGATAATACCAGCGTTGTTGACGAGGATATCGAGGTGCCCCTGCCAAGCGATCGCTTGCTGAATGAGACCCTGGACGGCGGCGCGGTCGCCAAGATCGGCTGCGATGGCATGAACGCGCACGCCAAGATTAAGGGCGGTGATTTCAGCGACGACAGGAGCGAGCTTGGCGGCATCGCGGCCGTTGATGATGACATCGGCTCCAGCGCGCGCGAGGGCTATAGCCATTGCTTTGCCGAGGCCTTGGGAGGAACCTGTGACGAGCGCGACTTTACCAGGGAGACCGAATTTTTGCTGAAGAAAAAGAGACATATAAAAAACAGGGGGCGCGAAAAAATTAACGAAGTGACGCGATCGGCGCGGGATCCATGTCGGTGAAGATTTGGTTGTCGCCGCCCATAGCCCAGACGAAACGGTAAGCGCCGGTGCCGACGCCGCAGTGGATTGACCACGCAGGCGAGAGGACCGCTTCGCGGTCGCGCACAACCAGGTGACGCGTAGCGTGCGGCTCACCCATGAAATGCATCGCGATGTTATCTCCGAGATCAAAGTAGAGATAAATTTCCGTGCGGCGACTGTGCGTGTGCGGTGGCATTGTGTTCCAGATGCTGCCGGGTTCGAACTCCGTAAAGCCGAGGACGAGCTGACAGCTCTTAATGCCGTCGGGATGAATGTACTTCAGAATCGTGCGGCGATTAGCCTTGGTGACATCGCCGATAGGCGCGGCTGAGACGTCGGCGCGACGGGCGAGCACCGTGGGGTGTTTCGCATGGGCGGGCGTGCTGATGAAATAAAACTGGGCCTGGCCAGAGGTGCCGTTTTCAAGCGTGACGTCTTTTTCGCCGAGCCCGATGTAAAGACAATCAAGCGTGGCAAGCGTGTGCGCCACGCCGCCGACCCGAACAATGCCGGGACCCGCGCCGACGTTGAGAATACCGATCTCACGGCGCTCGAGGAAAAAGGAGGTGCCGATTTCCTTATCACTCGGAAGTCCAAGCGGCGCAGTGGTAGGTACGGCGGCGCCGACGATCATGCGATCAAGATCAGTGT
>RGAX01000155.1 GCA_009919985.1 Opitutaceae bacterium | reverse complement strand
AGTTCCTTCTGCATGAGGAATCCGGCGACTTTAGGGAGATCGACTCCGACGACGGATGAATGCGCGCGGTGGGCTGTGCCGAAAGCGTCGCTCACAAAGACATCGCCGAGCTTCGTAAGGCTGGCACGGAAGGCCGCGACTTTTTCGGGATCGGCTTTGGTTGAGGTGCCATCCTCATTTTTGACTTTGCCTTCTTCTTCGATGTGGAAGCGGAGATTTTCGAGGAGAACGACGGTGCCGGGCGCGAGTTTAGCGCAAGCAGCTTCGACCGCGGGGCCGACGCAGTCATCGAGGAAAGTAACGGTGCGGCCGAGAAGTTTTTCGAGTTCGGCAGCGACGGGCTTGAGGGAAAACTTGGCGATCTTCTGGCCGTCGGGACGACCGAGGTGCGACATGAGGACGACCGAAGCGCCTTTTTCCAGAGCGAACTTGATCGATGGAATCGCGGCGGCGATGCGAGCGGTGTTGGTGATGGCGCCGGTGACCTTGTCTTGGGGGACGTTGAAGTCGACGCGCATGAGTACGCGCTGGCCAGAGAGGGAGAGGTCGCGGATGGATTGAAAATTGGGCATGGAAGGAAGTCGTGAAGGCCTAAAATGAAGCGCCCACGGAAAACAAGGGACGCTCGGAAAACGGGTTTCCCGGGCGGGCCGTGTCTTCCGTGGGCAGCACGGTGGAACGGGTCGAAGGTTAGAGCTGGGCGGCGATCTTCTTGGTGAGATCGACGACGCGGTTGGAATAGCCCCACTCGTTGTCGTACCAGGAAACGAGTTTGAAGAACTTGCTGTTGAGTTCGATCGAAGAGCCAGCGTCGTAGATCGAGGAGCGTTTGTCGTGGGTGAAGTCCGTGGAAACCACTTCTTCATCGGTGTAGCCGAGAATGCCCGAGAGGTAAGTCTCGGAGGCTTTCTTGAGGGCGGCGCTGATCTCCTTGAGGGAGGTTTCCTTGGTGGTCTTAAAGGTCAGATCGACGACGGAGACGGTCGGGGTCGGTACGCGGAAGGCCATGCCCGTCAGCTTACCTTTAACTTCGGGGCACACGAGGGCGACCGCCTTGGCGGCGCCGGTGGCGGAAGGGATGATATTCTGCGCGGCGGTACGGCCGCCCTTCCAGTCTTTCTTGGACGGGCCGTCCACGGTCTTTTGCGTGGCGGTGTAAGCGTGAACGGTGGTGAGAAGACCTTCCTCGAGGCCGAAACCTTCTTTGAGAAGCACGTGAACGAGCGGCGCGAGGCAGTTCGTGGTGCAGGAGGCGTTGGAGATAATGTGGTGCTTAGTGACGTCGAGTTTGTCGTCGTTCACGCCCATCACGATGGTGATGTCTTCGCCCTTAGCGGGGGCGGAAATGATGACCTTCTTGGCGCCAGCGGTGATGTGACCCTTGGCTTTTTCAGCTTCGGTGAAGAGGCCGGTAGATTCGATCACAAGTTCAACGCCCAGCTTGGCCCAGGGGAGTTCGGCGGGGGACTTAGCGGAAACGACAAGGATGTCCTTGCCGTTGACGACGAGCACATCGTCTTCGGCTTTGTCTGGGGAAGATTTTTTGGAGGAAACGGTGCCCTGAAATTTACCTTGGGTAGAGTCGTATTTAACGAGGTACGCGAGATTATCAGCGGGGACGATATCGCCGACGGCGACCACATCGAAGGTGGTGCCAAGCAGGCCTTGCTCAACGAGAGCGCGGAAAACGAGGCGACCGATACGACCAAAACCATTGATTGCGACTTTTACTGCCATGGGAGACTCCGTGTTTTTAAGTGTTGTTTACTTGAATTGGACTGGGTGATTACGCGTGAGCGCAGGGAGAGAAGAAAGAACAGCGGAGGCGAACGCTGGCAAGGGGTTTTGCGGGTTCGAGCAAACCGCTAAGAACTCACCCAGAGGCAGCAAGAAAGCGGCAATAACCGCAACTCGGGCTCAACTGGCATCTGCGCGTGCGTCGTCGAGGGAGAATAAAATCGATCTTGGTCAGCAATTTGGCGCCAAAAGCCACTCGCTGGGAGGTTTAGGCCAAGACTCAACGTGACTTCACCCAGCGCGGGGTTGAGCGTAAACAACAACCGCGTGGGTCCCAGCGAGCGATCGGCGTTATACACCACCGCCAAAGCGGGAGAGTGCGGAATATGGAAAAAATCAAAAAAACCTTCACCGGGCCGTGTATAATGCCGAAGTAATTTCCCTAATTCACTCCGGCGAAATGCGATCCAATCGGCAAAATACGCGTGCGTACTCAGGTGACGATGGAGCCGACGATAATCGAGAGCGTTCAAATCACCGCGGACATAGGTGTTATTCACCCCGAGCTTCGAACGCAGGAAATCTTGCCCCGCCGCCAGCATCGGAATGCCTAGGGACATAAACAAAGTAGCCACCATCAAATGCGTACGGCTGCGATCGTGCCCGGTGGGATTGAATCCGTTATAGTCGGAGTGTTCGGTGATGACATCCAGCCAAGCGCGATCGTCGTGCGATTCGGTGTAGTTGATGGTCTGCGCCGGCCATTTCGCAAAATACCACGGAGAACCACGCAAAAAATATTCCATGCGCTCCGCCGTAGCCTCGCCTCGCACGTAAGCACGCATGTGATCGCGGTAGCCATCGTTCCAGGAAGCCCAGCCGGTATCCCGCAATGCACCCGCGATGTGCCCGCGAAAGCTCCAGGGCTCCGCGATGAGAATCACATCAGGTTTGGCTCGCTTGAGTGCGATCTCGATCTCACGCAACACATCAGCTCCGAGCAACTCGGCTAGATCGAATCTGAAACCATCCACGCCATACGCCGTGATCAGGTGAAGGCAGCTGTCGATGATGAGCCGTTTGGCCATGGCCGAACGCGCGCGCAGATCGTTGCCGCAACCACTCCAATTAGCGAGGGTTCCAGCAGCATCCTGCTCAAAATAATAAAGCCGATCGATGAACAACAGATGCGCCGGCTCACCGACGTGGTTATAAACCACATCTAACACTACCGCCAGACCGCGCCGATGAAAGGCTCGCACCAGATCCTGCAACTCTCGCACCCCCGAAGCTCGATCGGGCGCGAGCGCGTACGTGCTCTCAGGTGAAAACCAGTTCGTGGTCATGTACCCCCAATGATAATCGCCGATCGGGGGCCGATCAAATTGCTGCACGGGTTGGAGCTCCACGCAATTCACTCCGAGGTGATGCAGATAAAAATCCGTGCTCTCGACCCACGCCCGCAAACCGGTAAATCCGCGGCGATCCGCCGAATCCATCGGAATCGGAGCATGCGTCAGCAGATCCCGCACATGCGCCTCGACGATGATAAGATCCTGCCAAGCCGGAGTCTTAAAATTGCGGTCGCCTGAGCCGATCCAGTTGCGATCCAAAACAATCCCTGGCCCATCGTGGCGTACCGCCGCTAACGCATAAGGATCGAGCACCTTCATGCTGGGATCAAACCGCCCTGCCCCGGTCTGCACCCCGTCGATACTATACCAATAGATACTATACCAATAAAACCAACCGTGCATATTCTGGCCGAGCGTGATTTCCCACACGCCGGCCGCCCCGTCTGCATCGGACCTGAGTTCCAAATCATAACCCGGCGCTACCTCACATTGCTCGAGTTTCTCTGCCAGATACAACCGGACCGCTCGCGCCCGTGGCGCAAAAAGCCGAAACACCGTTTCATCCCGACGCACCAGCGCACCAAGTGGTAAATCGGAGCCAAGCTCGTAGAAAAAATTCCGCGGCACAATCGGCACGACCTCCGCCTCGGGCCGATTCGCCCACATTACTGACCACGCATCGGACAACGCCAAAGGCTTTGCCAACGTAAAGCGCCAAAGATGTCGCCCCGTGCGTCGCGCATCAATCACACGGTTCAAATTTCCGTCGGGCTCGCGCACGACATTCGGCGCCTCCGCCGGCAGACCGAGCCATTGATGTTCACCGGTCACAAATTTGAAACGCTGGCCCGAAGGCTGCAACAACGCCGCGGCCGGTCCCGTCCACATTAACACACGCTCGCCTTCAAGTTCACCCGGCCGCAACCGCCACTCTTCGCGCCCGACCGCGTGCTGCCAGCCGTTGAAATCTCCCGCGACGTAAACGGCATCCTTGGTCGCATCAATGACCGAGCCATGCTCCGGGGTGAGTGCGAACACCATCTCACCCGCCGCGTTCACAAAATAACGATAAGACACCGCCGCCATCAATCCGCCATCCACCTTCAAGCCCGTAGGTGTCGGACACTGATCGCCGAGCGTAAATCGCGGCGGTCGAGCGTGCGTCCAATCTCGATCCAACTCCACCACCCCCGTGGTGAGAGATTCGAGCCAAGCACTGACAATGCGATACGCGGATTCAGACATGCGTCTACGAGAGCATTTAGTGCGCCTACGCTCACACAAGCGGAAACCCGCCAAAACCGGATCGCTTAGGTTAATTTGACAAACTACCGGCAGCCCGCGTCGTTTTTAGACCAACATTTATGGCCGCCCGCGAAAAAATCCTCGTCGCTCTCTCCGGCGGCGTCGACAGCTCCGTCGCCGCTCTGCTTCTAAAACGGCAGGGCCACGACCTCGTGGGCGCCTACATGAAAAACTGGATTAACGAAGACAATGTCATTGGTCACTGCCCTTGGCAGCAGGATATCGACGATGCCCGCCGCGTCGCCGACCACCTCGGCATCGAATTCCACGTCGTCAACCTGATGCGCGATTACCGCGAGCGCGTCGTGCACTATCTATTGGAAGGCTACGCCCATGGCCTCACGCCCAACCCCGACGTGATGTGCAACCGCGAGATTAAATTCGGCGTCCTGCGCTCCTGGGCCAAAGACCACGGCTTCGCCGCCGTCGCCACTGGGCACTATGCCCGCCGCCAAGCCTTGCCCGATGGTACGTTTGCGCTCCTTGAGGGTGCCGATAAAAACAAAGACCAGTCTTACTTCCTCACGCTTCTCTCTCAGGAGCAACTCGCTGAGGCCCGCTTCCCCATCGGCCATCTCCCCAAACCCGAATTGCGAAACCTCGCCCGCGCCGCCGGTCTCGCGACTGCCGATAAAAAAGATAGCCAAGGCATCTGCTTCATCGGCGAAGTGAAGATGAAAGATTTTCTCCACGCCTACGTGCCCGATGCGCCTGGCCCCATTGTCCGCGCCACGGACGGACACGAACTCGCGCGCCACCGGGGCCTCCACTATTACACCATCGGCCAACGCAAGGGCATCGGTGTTCCTTCCAACACTGAGGGTGAAGCCTACGTCGTTGTGGGCAAACGCGCCGTGGACAACGCTTTGCTAGTCGCCTTTGACCACGCCGATGCGCCTGGCCTCTTTCAAACTGAAGTCCGAGTACACTCGCTGCGCTGGAACGCCCCGGCGCCCACGGCCCCGCGCACGCTCGAAGGCCGCGTCCGCTACCGCGATCCGCGCGTTACCTTGCATTATTTTCCCGAGCCCAACGAGACCGCGCGCATCGTATTCGATACACCGCAACGTGGACTCGCTAGCGGCCAGATCCTCGCTTTGTACGAAGGCGAACGTCTCCTCGGCGGCGGCATCTACGTCTGAGCCGCGTGCGCTAGCGCACCGAGGCCAGCGCCAGACTCACGGCGAACACGATAAAGACCACCCCGAGTCCGCGATCCACCCAATGCCCGTGGCGCAAGAAAGCCGCGCGCACCGATTCCCGCGTAAAGACCGTCGCGACCAAACAAAACCAACTGGTCGTCACCGCCACCATCCAGGCTCCGTAACCAGCCTGAATAAAAATTGGGGTCGCCGGATTGATCACGGTCACAAACAACGCGACGAAAAATAGGGTAGCCTTGGGATTAAGCGCATTGGTCAAGAAACCCGTAAGCCAAGCCTCCCGCGCCGTCGGTACGGGCGTCGCCACCTGCACCCCTTCAGGCGTCAACATGACGCGCGGTCCGCTTCGTAGCGCCTGCAAGCCGATCCAAGCGAGGTAAGCAGCGCCTGAGTATTTGACGACGGCAAACACAAGCGGTGAACGTTGCAGCAACAACCCGAGCCCGAGCAATGAATAGACCACGTGCAAGGTGATCGCCGCGCCCACGCCCAGACTGGTCCACGTCGCCGTGCGCCGGCCGTGGTGTAGGCTCTGGCGCAGCACGATCGCAAAGTCCGGCCCGGGGCTCGCCACCGCCAGCAAATGAGCGAGCGCTACTTTTAAAAATTCTAAGGTGTAATCGTGCATCCCGAAAAAAATCAGAGGGCGATTTCCTTAAATTGTGGTGCCTGCACCATCGCATCCAATTGCCGGGTTTGCACAAAAGAGCGCACCTCAGGATCAGCTCCGTGTTTTTTCTGAATCTCCGCCAATACGCTGCGGGCTTCTGTCATGCGTCTCATGAGCGCGAGGAGGTAAACCTGCTGGAGATAAAGTTGGGCAGACTTCGGCTGGAGTGCGTAAGCCTCTTCGTAGGCTTGGAGCGCTGATTCGTACGCTTCTTTCGCCGCGGGCTTCCGGCCAAGGCGGACTCGAGTCATGCCGAGGGAAATCCAAGTTTTCCCGTTATCAAATTCCAGCGCGCAGGCTTGAGTGAGTAATTTTTCTGCGCGCGCGAGTTCGCGGATCGTCAGGGCAAACTCCGCCTCGCTGATCAGGCTAGCCGCTTGCTTGCGTTGCAGCGAAGTGATGCTGGCCGATTTGGATTTGCAGCCGGCAA
>RGAX01000154.1 GCA_009919985.1 Opitutaceae bacterium | reverse complement strand
CGGCTCCTTCGACTCCAGGCATCTGCAAGCATGGATGTGTTCCCAGCGTCAGCGGACCGGTGAAACCACTCAGCGTATGTTCGATGTAGATAGCGTTATGGCCCGCCCGCAAACTCACGCGTTTATCAATTAAGCCACGGCGCACTTTGGTTTTGAGTTGAACGTGCAGCGCAGTCGCCTCGCGCGTCTGCGTAGCATCAATAAACTCCCAATCCCCATTGGCTGATTCGCCGTGCGGGGGGTGCTGTTCGCCACGCCACTTCGTGCCGTTGCCTCCGAAAGGCGCGCAGAAAAAATCCCCGCGCAAGGCACGCAACAGCGGGGGCGAACCCGCCGGTAGTTTTTCGTCGCGCCACGGCGCTACCGCGAAAGGTTGAACTTTAAGGCCGTTGCCCAAAGCAAAAGTTGCTGGTCCCAACATGCCGGCGCTGCGGGTGACAAAGGTTTCGACCGCGCCGTTTTTGAGACGCCAGCTGGGTTGACCGAGTTTGACGGAGAGGGGTGCTGCCATGGGGGAAATCACACGTAGGGGTTTAACACGAGGCAAGCGTGAGCCGCGCGCCGAACGCTTGCTAGGAGCCCAAACCCTGCCAACGTGCAACGCGATGTCTCGTCTCACGCCACCAGATCCCGCGACCAAGCCCGGCCTCATGCGCCGTCTCGGGGCCGCGGGTCCGTTCGCGATTTTATTATCGTTTTGGCCGCCGCTGGGATCGCTATTTTTAATCGCGTCATTGACGCAACTCGGCCCGTGGCTGCGTTCACACGAAGGGGTAGGGTTGCTGATTTATTTTTTAGTTATCGGTTTTTTATTGGGCGTTTCTTTTGTACCGACGTACGCGAGCGCTATCCTCGCAGGTTGGGCTTTTGGTTTCGGCAAAGGCTCGTTGATCGCCATTGTCACAATCACGGCATCTTCTTTGCTCGCTTACGCGGTGGCACGCTGGATCGCCCGGGATCGCGTGCTCGAGATTATTCGCGAACGACCCAAGTGGCATGCGATTTATCAGGCTTTGGTCGGTAAACATTTTGCCCGTACGCTCCTGGTTGTCACGTTGATGCGGGTGCCGCCACTGTCGCCTTTTGCGTTGGCTAATTTCGCTCTCGCCGCGGCGCGCGTGCCCCTCGGCACGTACACGCTTGGCACTTTTTTGGGTATTTTACCTCGTACCATCGTCACCACCTTTGCCGCCGCGCAATTAGAACAACTCGACCTTAACAATTTGGGCCAATCCTGGGTAAAGATGGTCGGCATCACGCTCACGATCGCCGCTTGCATCGGTCTTGGGGTATTAGCCAACCGAGTTTTGCGCGAGATGACGTCGGCCAAGTAAGCCGCATCGCCCGCGGTTCACCTCCGTTTTTGTGAAAGCTCTTTTTTACCCCGCGTTTGATCAGCTCGAAATTCGCAATGTGCCCATGCCGGAACCAGCGGCGCACGAGGTACTGTTGCGCGTTGCCGCTTGCGGACTATGCGGGAGCGAACTGGAGACGTTTAAAAACCACAGCCCACGTCGTCAGCCGCCGCTCGTCATGGGTCACGAATTTTGCGGGACAATCGCCGCGGTCGGACCAGGGGGCGATGAGACGCTCGTTGGACGCAAATGCGTCAGCAATTCCCTAATTCCCTGCGGCCGTTGTGTGCGGTGCACGCGCGGGGACACTCACCTGTGCGCGGATCGCCAGATTTTCGGGATGCACCGCGGCGGTGCGTTTGCCGAATACGTCCGGGTGCCGACTCGGGTGCTAATCCCGTGGCCAGAGGAATTGAGCGCGCAAGCCGCCTCTCTGGCCGAACCACTTGGCAACGGCGTGCACATCGTGAACCTCACGCGTCATTTGCCCGTCCGCACCGCGCTCGTCATCGGCGCCGGCCCGATCGGCCTCATGTGTCAACAAGCCCTCCAGGCAATGCGGGGCGTGAGCACGATGGTCTGCGATCTTTCGATGGGTCGCCTTGCGGTGGCTCAAAAACTCGGGGCCGCGCGCGTGGTCTCATCGAAAGACGAAGACGTTGCCGCCGCCGCACTCGCCTGGACGGAGGGCGAAGGCGTGGACTTGGTCGTCGATGCCGCGGGTTCGGCCGCAACCAAACGCCTCTCGCTCGCCTCGCTCCGGCCTGGTGGCGCGGCTGTTTGGATTGGCCTGCACGCAAACACGATGGAGTTAGACTCCTACGGCGTGACGTTACCCGAAAAACAAATTTTCGGAACTTACGCCGCTAAGATCGAGGAATTGGCGGAAGCGCTCGAGCTCATGCGCAGTGGACGCGTCGATGTGACTTCGTGGACAGAAACGGTACCGCTCGATCAAGCGGTGTCGGCGTTTCATCGGATGTTGGCGCCCAGCGATAGTGACCTGAAAGCTGTTTTTATACCGTAAAATTTTACCCCAATGAAAATTGTTCTCACCGACCATGGCTTTCCTTCGATCGATCAAGAGCGAGCGCTCTTCGCTGCCGCCGGTCACGAACTTGTCGTTGCGCAATTTAAGACGCCCGCAGAGCTGATCCCGCTCTGCCGCGATGCCGATGCGCTGCTCGTACAATGGGCCACCATCAGCCGCGAATTGATCGCGACCCTCGAGCACTGCAAGGTCATCGTGCGCTACGGCATCGGCGTCGACAGCGTCGACCTGCAAGCTGCCGGTGAACGCGGTATCCCTGTTTGCAACGTCCCGGATTATTGCATCGACGAAGTCGCTGATCACTCACTTGCGCTAGCCCTCGCTCTGGCGCGCCAGATTCCACAAACCGACGCCGCCGTTCGCGCGGGTACATGGAAAATTATGCCACCGTCACCCTTCGCGGCGTTTCGCGACCTGACGTTTGCTACCGCAGGCTTTGGCCGTATCGCGCGCGCGGTGCTAGCCCGGGCGAAAGTGTTCGGCTTCAAGCTCGCCGCTTACGATCCCTTCGTGGACGACGCCAGTTTCGCCGCCCTCGGCGTGCGGCGACTCGGGCCGGCTGAAGTACTCCGCGAGGCGGGTATTCTTTCGCTCCATCTCCCGTTGACCGACGAAACGAAACATTTTCTCAACCGCGACTCGCTCGCAACCATGCGTCCCGATGCGATCATTGTGAATACCGCGCGCGGAGCCTTGATCGACACCGTCGCGCTTGCCGCCGCCTTGACCGCGCGCACGGTGGGCGCCGCCGGCCTCGATGTTTATGAAACCGAGCCCTTGCCCGCCGACCATCCCTTGCGCGTCGCACCCAGCGCGTTACTCACCTCGCACACGGCCTGGTACAGCGCTGGGAGCGTGCCGGAGCTGCAGCGCAAGAGCGCGGAGGCGGTGCTCGCGGGTTTGCGCGGCGGCGCACTCGCCAATGTCGTCAACGCCCGCTTCTTTCCTGTCACCCCTCGCACTCCATGAAATTCGTCGATCTGTCGCATCCGCTCATCCACGGGCAGGCTAATTTCCCGATGGACCCCAAGTTGAGTATCATGACGCACTGCACGACGCAGACGCTCAAATACGCCATGACCCACGTGAGTATGGCGACGCATCAAGGCACGCACCTCGATGCGATGTCGCACTTCGTCGATGGTGGAAAAACTATCGATCAGATGCCGCTCGATTGGTTTTACGGAGAAACCATTTTGCTGCGTATCCCCAAAGCCCCGCGCGAGGAAATCACCGTCGCTGATTTTCAAAAAATCGAGCACCAGTTGCAGCCCGGTGTGAAGCTCATCTATGAGACGGGCTGGCATCGCCAGTTTGGGCAGGAAAATTACTTTAGTGATTTTCCGAGCCTCACGCAGGACGCGGCGCGTTATTTGGTTTCTCGAAAAATTCGCTTACTCGGCATGGACACCCCCACACCGAGCCGTGACTGGTTTGAGGTTCATCACATCCTGCTCGCGGCGAATGCTGAGGTCGTCGTCGTGGAAGGCCTCACCAATCTCAGTCAATTGCCCGAGCGTTTCACCTTCGCCGGATTCCCGCTCAACTTCCACGGACGCGACGGTTCGCCGATTCGCGCCGTAGCCATTTTACCATGAGAGGCCTAAAAGGAAAAATTGCGCTCGTGACCGGCGGGCTCGGTGATCTCGGTTACGCGTCGATCGTGAGGCTCGTCGAAGAAGGCTGCCGTGTGGCTTCGTTCGATCTTAAAGCCGACGATACAAAAAAACTTTCCGCGCTGGGCGTTTTTCATCAAGCCGTCGATATTGCCGATGAAGCCGCAGTGAAAGCCGCGTGTGCTACGATTCTGGAAAGAATCGGCCCTGTCACCGTCCTCGTAAATTGCGCTGCGCGGTTTATTTTTCGTAGCGTCGATGCAACACCTGCGGAATGGAATGACATCCTCTCGGTTAATATCATCGGCACCTCGCTGGTTACGCAGAACATTCTGCCGCAGATGAAGGCGAGTGGCGGCGGTAGCATTATTAATTTTTCATCGGTGAGCGGCTTCGTCGGTCAGGCAAATTTCTCGACGTACAATGCCACCAAGTTTGCGCTGCGCGGCCTCACCAAGTGTTGGGCGCAGGATTTTGCGCCCCATCACATTCGGGTGAACACGATTTGCCCGGGCTATATTTACACCTCGGCCTTCACGAATTCCTGCCTGAAACTCGGCTTGGATATCGCCGAGGAAGATCGGCGCGCCTCAGCGATGCACTTGCTGGGCCGTCAAGGTCAGCCGGCAGAAGTCGGCGCGGCGGTCGCTTTTTTAGCGAGCGAAGACGCGTCGTTTATGACCGGCAGTGATCTCGTCGTGGATGGCGGCTACCTCGCGCGTTGAGCGCGGGGCGCCTGCTTCCGCAAATTAACGATGACTGCGTGCGAGCTCAGCGGCGGTCGCCAGCTCGTAGCTGATCTTACCTTCGGCGATCTCGCGCAGGGCGGTGTCTTCCGCAGAAAGTTTCTCCAATGACTCGATGAGTGGACGGTTGCCGCGCTTGAGTTGTTTCACGCGCAAGGAGACGACGTTAACGAGAATATTGGGATCTTCGATCACCTTGAGGGCGTTTTGGATGTAGTCGTCTCTCATGGTAGATTTGGGCTGGCCGCGAGCGGGTGTGGACCGAGTGCGAGAATCGCGGCGGCCCACCCTGTTCTCGGCGAGTTAAGGTATCATAAAAAACGCCGGAGCCAAACGCGACGTTCATTCCCTAGCGTAAGCCCCCGATCGGGCAACCCGTTCGCCCGCCACGTTCTTGAAGCGATTAAAAGGCGCGAGCCAACTCAACCCGAAGTGCTTAATTCACGCAGATCGGCGCGCGCAGTTGCGTAACTTGTCGCAAAAGCCGCGATGCGTTCATCGGGTGTGTGGCCGTGGACCTTGCACCATTCGCGGTAAAGCGCGGGCCACCAGTTTTCGTGCCGGGTGAGGCCTTGTGCACGGTAGGAATGCCAGTCGATGAGCACCTTCGACCAGCAGGCGTCCCCGTATTCGGTCGCTTTGCGTGCGTCCCCCATGACCTTGACGTACCAATCTCGCCCAATGCGCGCGTGCAGCACTTCGTCGGCCCAATCGTAATCCTGGATGAGTGCCGAAAATGCGTCGCCCGAGGCTACCCCGACTTCCCACTCAAAACGTTTACCCGTTTTCGGCATCAGACCTTGTTCGATAAAATAGAGTACAGCGTGACGCTCCAGCGGCGTGAGCTGCGTGTTGAGCGCGAGGGACCACGTGAAGTTAACGCGCACGAACCGGCGCCAATCGATCCCAGCGCGTACGAAACCGACTTCGCCCATCATCGCGTGGCGCGCTTCGTCCCAAAGCTGGCGCGTCATGTCGACGGTGTAGTCCCAAGGTTTGCCAGGGGTTTCGGCGATGATGCTCGCCATCATCTCAGGCACATCGATTTCGCGCAGACGCTTGTAATACATCATCAGCGTCTTCGGCTCCGCTGGAAAGGCCTCGTCATAGAGAAATGCTTCCGCGTGCACCCCCATGTTGTAGGAATCGGTGAAGCGCTCGTCGCGGCGCGGCGTGCCGTTGTAAACGTAGGGCTGCGCGGAGAAATGGCGCTCGGGCGTTTCGGTGGCAGCGCTGGTTTCCTGCGGAACGTGGCCGTCGAGTGATCCAGCAAGATTTAGCAAACCCTCGAGCTGATTTGTCCACGCAGCGAGGGCGGCGCGGCGCTCGGGCGCGAGGAGCTTGGCGAGAGCTTGTTCACCGAAGGCGATCATCTCGCCTATCTCGATCAATGCAAAGCGACAGAGACGAAACGACGGATGATCGACGAGACGGTTGGTTTCGTATTGATGGCGTTCGAGTGCGTCGCGCAGCGCCGGAAGGGCGTGATGATAAATCCCCAGGAGAAGTGCGTCGGTTTCGGGCGCGGCGAGGATTTCGTCGAAAAAAATGTCGAGCGCAGGGTGGGGCACGGCGTCGAGTCCGAGCGGTGGCTCGCGCATTTCACCGACGCGCGCGCGCCAGCCGGCGGCGTGTTCGGCACAGTAGTGCGCATGCAGGCTGAACGCCATTTTCAGTTCGTAGATGGGCTCAGCGGTGAGACGCTTGATGAAAATTTCGTGGAGCCGACGCAGGGCCCAGTGGTGGCGTTTAAGGCGGGCAACGCAGTCCTCGATGGAAAGACCGGGCTGCATCGCTTCGTCAAATGAGGCGACTCCGGCAAGGGGTGGCAGGTCGCGATACGAGCGGTAGGTTGTAGGGTCCATGGGGGAGGGAGTGCCTTTAACGTATGCGTCCGGCGCGGGTTGTCGCGTCTGGAAAATAGCCTGCATGTTGGCCATCAGTTTCAAGC
>RGAX01000153.1 GCA_009919985.1 Opitutaceae bacterium | reverse complement strand
TTTACCCGGATTGCGGCCGGCACGCACAGCGACGCGGTTGATGCCGGCTTCGAGATCGAGAAAAAGGTTGTTCGTGGAATCGAGTTTGCCGCTGTTGTAGCCGCCGCGCCAAGTTCCAGGACCGCTAAAGGTGAAATCGACCCGAGGCTGTACCGTTGGGCAACGCTGGCCTTGGGCATCTACGGCCTCGATATCGATCAAAGCTATATCGGAGCCATCAGCTCTTAGGCCACCCGGCGCGGTCATGGCTGTAAGGCGAAGAGCAACGGGTGCGCCAGCCGTACGTTTTGAGTCGGTGGCCACGATCTTTCCTGCGTGCTTGGCAACAGCCTTGAGTTCTCCGGGTGCAAACGTGGTTTCGGGAAACGTGAAAAGGAAGCGATCCGAGCATTTGCCTAAACCGAGGGACTGGCCGTTGAGGAATAGTTCGACGTCGGAAGCGTTCGAAGCGATGTAGATAATTTTTTTGGTACCTGCCGGGTAAGTCCAATGGCCGATGATTTTGACCTGCGGTGTATCGCTCCACATGGCGGTCATCACATCGAAAGCAGGCTTGGGCAGACGCACGGCGTCGACTTCGCCACTGTTGCGAGTGACCTCGACCGCGACGCGGCCACCGCTCGTACTATCGGAGAAAATCCAGTTGCCGCCGCCAGCGTGATTCTCGGCGCCAAGTTTTTTCACGTAGTGGCTGACTTCGTTAACGGCAAATTGTTCGGAAGTGAGCTGGTAAGTTTGGCCCTTGGCTTCGGGGTAGCCAAAATTGGGCGGCGAAAAATTATCCCAGACACGGCGCGGGGATTCTTCGCGGTTGTATTCGCCTTCGACGACGGGCAGGCGAGCGATTTCACGTCCGCCCTCGGTGCCGACACCAACGTCCATGAATTCCGCGGTGATGGCATCGGCGCGACGATGGGTGTAGGCGCGACCACCGTGCGGGTCGTATTTATCCATGTAGCCGCGGAGCTCTTGGGCGTGGGCGCGGGTGATCTTCTGGTTGCCGCCTTCCCAAAGAAGAATCGATGGGTTGTTGCGGAAATAAATAATGGCATCGCGGAACACGCTCGCGCGCAGTTTCCAGGCACCACCAATCGTGTCGTGTTCGCCATCGGCGCCGG
The DNA here is from genome assembly GCA_009919985.1 of Opitutaceae bacterium. GTDB lineage: Bacteria > Verrucomicrobiota > Verrucomicrobiia > Opitutales > Opitutaceae > Tous-C4FEB. The sequence continues at coordinate 5,722 of RGAX01000153.1, read as the reverse complement.
GCTGAAGCGCCACAATGCCGAGATAGTCACCGGCGGAAATCTGCGCAGGGCCCGCGGCCGCGTGGCCCCAACGGACGAAGTTGCCGCCACCGGCACGCATGAGCTCCAGCGTATAAAAATGCAGCCAATCGGGTAGCGCGGCTCCGAGACCGGCCCATTCGTTAGTGGGTTTTTGTCCCCAACCGTGGAGTTTCAAGTGTTGGCCATTAATATAAAAACCAGAAGCCGCGTCCCAACGAACATGACGTATGCCGAGAGGGATTTCACTGGTGTCGATTGTTTCGCCCGCAAGACGGAGCGAAGATACGACGCGGTAAATGTGCGGATAGGCGGGTTCCCAAAGTCGAGGATTTGCTAATTTAGCTGAAAATTTGAATTCGATGGACGCTCCGGCTGCGACGAATTTTTTATCAGCGAAGGTCAGTACAGAGAGTCCGGCGCTGTCGAAGACTTCAGCGTGGAGTTCGACCTCAGCGGCGCTCGTGCGTTCATTGCGCGCGGGCACATCAAGTCCAATGATCGCAGATTTTTCGGTGATTTCTGTGGCGTAGGCGTAGGGTCCGGCCGTTTCTAGGAAGCTGTAAAGCGGAAGAGAGATGTGCAACGGGTCGGTGAGGTGGAGGCGGACATTGCGGTAAAGACCACCGTGCGCGGGATGCCAGTGCGGGTTGTTCCAAGGAATCTGGTCGGCTTGCAGGTCCGCGAGATTTTCGGGGATGGACTCGTTGAATTGCTCGGAAAGCTTGGCAAGATTAGGGTGCGTTTTCTCGTTGGTCGCGGCTTGCGCGGAAATCGAAGGATCAAGCGGATCCTTCATGAAACGGTTGTCGCACATCACGGCGAGAACGTTGGGCTGGCCGGCGGTCCGAAGCAGCGGCGTGAGATCGAAGCCAAAGGGAGTGAAGCCGGATTTGCTCACGCCGAGAAGTTGGCCGTTGAGGTAAACTTCGGCGATCTGACGAGCCGCCTCGAACTCAATGAAAACTTTTTTACCTGCGCTGCCCGCGGGGAGCGTGAATGTTTTTCGGTACCAGGTGCGTCCGCTCCACTGGATTTGTTCTCCTCGGTGGCCCGGAGTCGACCAATTATTGAAAGTGTCGGTATCGTTATACGTGTGTGGCGCGGAAACCGTAGTCCAGGTGGAATCATCGAAGCTCACTGCGGACGCACCAGCTGGATCAGCTTTAAGGAAACGCCAATCAGGATTAAAATTTAATGTGACGCGTTCAGCGGCGCCAAGAGCGGGCAATAGCAGGCCGAATGTTACAGCGAAACGGAGAAATAAGCGGCGAGCAGAAGGGGAACTCATGTAAATCATCGTGCCTAGAGCCACGGCCACGGCTAGGCGAAAACGCGTATACTTGCTTAAACTGTTAACGGTGGTGGCGCTGAAGTTGAAGGGCTAGGCGCTTCAAAAGGCGTCTGAATGTAGCGTCGGCGGATGGGCGTAAGCACTCGTTCGGCCGGAGTGCGATAGGCGCGCCGGCGATAGCCCGCGAGGGCGGGGTCGGAGGCGCAGCGAATTTGGTAGGCCTGCATTCGCGCGAAAAGATCATGCAACTGAGCCGGGAGAGGATACGCGTCGAGGCCAGATTTTTCTAAGGCTAAAAGCAACTCGTGAGTGGTTTCGAGCGTGGAGAGACAACCAGCCTGCGGTTGTTGTTTGATGATGAAACGGCTCGGGGATGTCGGCGTAAACATGACGCGCGGAAGCCGTTGAAGACTCGGGCTTAGTCGGAGCATTTTGCGAGCTCCACTCCATGTCCCATCGAGCAGTAAAAGCACTAGGCGTCGGCCGCCAAGATCCGTCTCAGTCAGGGCTCCGGTGGTGAGATTACGTGCTGTTGGTCCCGGATAAACCAAGACAGGGAAATTGGCCGGATCCGCGATCAGCCCTTGGACCAGTTCATGGGTGTCGAAAGTTAAACCCATATGGATCTCACTCGTTGAGAGACAGAGATGGGTGAGGCGTCCCGTACCAGCCTTCTCATGTTTGAATTCTTTAGGGTGCATGAGATAGACGAATTTGGTTCGCGTCGGCATCGGCGTGATCGAGCCGCACCAGCAGAGTGACTGCGGCCAAAAACAACGGTAACAAGTAATGCGACTCATGCGTAATCTGAGTTTGGGCTTGGACTTGCGGCGGGGTCAATCGCGCCACGTATACTTAATAAGCTTAGAGCTCTTACGCAAAGGTTACTCGTCAACGTCCACATTAGTGCGACATTGCGATCTAGCGATTGGGCCCACAAGATTGTCACTGATGTCAGCTGTTGTTTATTCCTCGCTAGAACCTCAACCCGTGCGACCGGTCGCTACGCTTCGCACGCCGTTCCTAGAGAAATTCGGCGTGCCAAGGCAAAGCGGGTTGGTGCCGGAGGCAGAGGGGCTCGTGGTTTTTGCGCCGGAATTTGCACGAGAAGAATTTGTGCGCGGCCTGGAGGCATTCTCGCATATTTGGCTAATCACGCAGTTTCATCATAACGAGTCATGGGCGGGAGCGGCAACCGTGCGTCCGCCGAGGCTGGGAGGTAATGAACGAGTCGGAGTATTCGCCTCGCGCTCCCCAAATCGGCCCAACGGCCTTGGTCTGAGTTTGGTGCGTTTGATCGCCATTGAGAAGTCGCCCTCCTTGATGCTGCGTGTCGCCGGCATTGATGCGGTGGATGGGACGCCCGTTTTTGACGTCAAACCGTATTTACCTTGGTGCGAAGCGCCAGTCGAAGCGCGCGCTGATTGGGCCCAAGCGGCGCCTGCGGCCCGCCCGGCGGAAAACGTTCTTATATCGCCAGAACTTTCGCTTCATGTGCACAACACGAGACCTGAAAACGGCGCGGCAACCCTGGCGCTCGTGCGGCATCTATTACAGCACAACCATCAGCCCGCATATCAACACGACGCCTCCCGTCGGTACGGTATGAGTGTGGCCGGCTGGAATGTGCGCTGGCGTATACTGGATGATGATCGCGTCGAAGTATGCGCGCTGGAGCGTTTGGTCGCGCAGTGAGTGCGCAAGGCTTGTCTTGTGCGCACGTAATCGGCGTTCTGCGATTATGACGTTGCCGATTCCTCCTCTGGCCCCGTTGGCCGGTCGGCCAACTCCGGATGCCGTCATGGATAAATTTCTCGCGGTAGCAGCCGGGAAGGGGCTCACGCTTTATCCTGAACAAGAGGAGGCGATTCTTGAGTTGTTCGATGGAAAAAATGTGATTCTCGCCACACCCACAGGCTCGGGAAAGTCGCTGGTTGCAGCGGCACTTCATTTCAAAACGCTCTGCGCGGGCGAGCGCTCGGTTTATACATGCCCTATTAAGGCGTTGGTTAATGAAAAGTTTTTGTCGTTATGCCGCGATTTCGGTCCCGAAAACGTCGGCATGATGACAGGGGACGCGAGTGTGAATGTGGACGCACCCGTGCTGTGTTGCACGGCGGAGATTTTGTCGAATATCGCTCTCGGAGGCGGTCCACGCGCCGCAGCGGTGAAAGCGGTGATCATGGACGAGTTTCACTACTACTCGGATGTCGACCGCGGTACGGCGTGGCAGGTTCCTTTGCTTACGCTAACCGGCGCACGGTTTTTATTGATGTCAGCTACACTCGGGGCGACAGAGTTTTTTGAACGCGAGTTAACGCGCTTAACTGGTGCGGACAGTGTGACTGTGCGAAGCGAGCGGCGGCCTGTGCCACTGTCTTTTGAGTATTCGGAGACACCGCTGACTGAGCGGGTCGCGGAGGTGCTAATACAAAAACGCGCACCGGTGTACTTGGTACATTTCACGCAACGCGACGCGGCGGAGGCGGCACAGGATTTGATGAGTCTGGATGTGTCTTCGAAAGAGGAGAAGGCCGCGATCGCGACGGAGCTGGAGCGGGTAAAGTTTAATAGTCCCTACGGCAAAGAAGTGAAACGCTGGTTGCGGCACGGCGTGGGCGTGCATCACGCGGGATTATTGCCCAAATATAAAATTTTAGTGGAGCAGCTAGCGCAAAAAGGACTGTTAAAAGTGATCTGCGGCACCGACACGCTCGGAGTTGGTATAAACGTACCGATCCGCACCGTGCTGTTCACGCAGCTCTGGAAATATGACGGTAAAAAAGCGGGGGTGTTGGCGGTGCGCGATTTTCGTCAAATCGCAGGCCGTGCGGGCCGCGCCGGTTTTGATGATCGCGGTTACGTCATTGCGCAGGCGCCAGCGCATGTGATCGAGAATAAGCGCGCCGAGGAAAAATTAGCCGGCAACCCCCAGAAACTACGCAAATTGATTAAGGCGCGCGCACCTGAGGGGGCCGTCGGCTGGGACGCAAAAACTTTTGAACGCCTGCAGACGGCGCCGCCGGAGGGACTCACCTCGCGCTTCGCCCTTTCTCACGGGATGTTGCTTCTCATGCTGAGTCGCGACGGTGATGGTTGTCGGGCCTTGCAGCGGCTCATCGGCGATTCGCATGAGCCAGCTGCACGCAAACCCGCGCTCCGCTCTCGCGCTTGGCAATTATTTCGAGCGCTGATCGAGCGAGAAATCGTGGAAGTCGTTCCTCGTGCTGAGCGCGACGGTAGCAGGCGCAAATTACGCGTTAACATCGAATTGCAAAATGATTTCTCACTTCATCAGGCGCTTTCCTTATACCTGCTCGATACCCTGCCTCTGCTAAAGCGCGAATCGCCTGATTATCCGTTCGACGTCCTCACGCTTTGTGAGGCGATCGTTGAAGATCCCGAAGCGATTTTACGTCGGCAAGTCGATCGATTGAAGACGGAAAAGATGGCGGAGATGAAGGCCGCTGGCGTCGAATTCGACGAGCGAATCGCGAAGCTAGAAGAGGTTGAGCACACAAAACCTTTACGCGAATTTTTGTATGATACATTTAACACATTTGCGGCCGCGCATCCGTGGGTTGAGAACGAGAATGTACGCCCGAAATCAATCGCTCGCGAAATGTTTGAAGGCTACCGCTCGTTTTCCGATTATGTGAAAGATTACGGCTTGGAACGAATGGAAGGGCTATTGTTGCGACATCTCACCCAAGTCTGGAAAGTACTCGCCCAAACAGTCCCCGATAGCGCGAAATCTGAAGACGTAGCTGAGATGGAAGTGTATTTTCGCGAGTTAATCCGCGGCGTAGATGCAAGTTTACTTGAAGAATGGGAACGATTAAAAAACCCCGATTGGATCGCGCCCGATAATGGTAATTCAGATAAACCTGCGCGACCGTTGAGCTTCGATATCACCCGCGATGCCGGAGGCTTCAGGCGACTCATTCGTGTGGAAATATTCTCGATCTTACAGCGCGTTCTCTCGTGGGACGAAGAGCACGAAAAGATACGAAATGAGTTTGCTCAATATGGTGAAGCGCGCGGTCGTTTCCGACTAGATCCTGAGGGGCGAGCGACGAAGCATACGCATTTTGGGGCTGTCGTGAGTGAGGGTGAGATTGCCACAGCGCTTGTCGGCGAAATGGAGGTTGCTCACGTGTTAGTGGATGCCGAAGGAGCGAATGATTGGGAGGCAGTTTTTGGTGTTTCCATAGCTGTATCGCGTTCTGAAAATCGGGCCGTTGTGCGTCTCATCACCGTGCGTCCCATTGGAGGTAGCCAGGTTGAGGTGCCTCCCATAATGTGACACATTCATGGGCCATGTTTACTTTAAGAATTCCTAATTCGCTTGGGCCAAAACGAGGTAAGAGTTATTTATTCTAAGATGGAGCAGGCGCGGCGACCGGAATT
>RGAX01000152.1 GCA_009919985.1 Opitutaceae bacterium | reverse complement strand
ACTCGCTCACCACAGAAATTACGTTGGATGATTCTAACTCACTATTCTAAAGCACTTTAATTCCGGACACTAGTGTTATTAAAAGTAAAATAATGAAGTTACCCCGATTTGACGGACACGAGTTGAGCCCAAAGAAAGGACTTTGCTGAACTTGACGGACACAACTAAAACGATGTTTGAAAAGACTCCATACGATGCCTCGATCCTCTGCTTTCTAGGCCTCCGGCTCAGGGACATCCGTGTCGCGCTTAACTTCAATCTCCAATCCGTAAAGCGCCAATCCTAGCGGACGTCCATCTGCTGGCACTGCCGCCGAGTGAGTTGGGCTCAAACGCAACTCCAATACACTCACTCCCGCTGGCAAGGTGATTTCGGGTACACGCACCACGTGTAAGTTCTCCGTTAGCTGCAACGAGCGCATCAGCCGACCATTGAGCCAGAGCTGCAACTCACGCGGCTCCTGACAACGCGCATTAAAATACGCAACCACCCGCCGCGGGCGCTCATTAGAGTTCTCCACGCGCAGCGTCGCATCGCCCCGCGTCCAATTCCAACGGACCAGAGAGCGCGGTAACTGCTCCATCTCGTACCAGCCCTCACCCAGTCTCACCCGCAGAAAATAAGGGTGAGATGTATTCACGATCGAAAGGTGCGAACCTAGTGATTCACTCCCGCCATCGGGCAGCCGCATAGAGATCAACCCGCCGTTCAAATCCCAAGCACCCCGCAAGGGCGTGTTGAGCCGGCCCTCATAGGTGTGCGTCTCAAAATACTGCGGCTTCTTCAGCAATAACGCATTAGCCCAAAGCCGCGACCACATGTCGGGCAGGAGTAAATTAAGCGACGCCACTTCCGAGCGCGTCTCAAGTTTTCTAAGCTGACGCAGCTCTCCATCCACGATCAACGGCGCCATACACAAGCGCGAAAATACCATACCCGTACCGATCGCATTGCCTGTTATCACCAGAAGCATCACAGCGCCTACAATATATTTATCCCGCGACTTACCGCTCCAGCGCAGCGCCACCCACCAGAAGAAAGCTGGTAGCATCACCGGGTAAAACACCGAAAATAATTTGTAAGCATCGTAGCTTGCGTTGGTCCCAAAAATTACTCCGCGCCACTGTAAAAAAAAGTAGCCCGCCAACACCGGCAAGGTCATCGCGAGCGCGGTCCAGGCCTTAACCCGCCGTTGCCCCCAGGCCCGCCATCCCATCCAGATCCAAAGCAATATCACGAATCCGGCCAGCACCCCATTTAGCCCTGCACTACGCCAAGGCTCCAATTCCGGCCCGCTGACCAACCCCAACCAACCCTCCGGACCCAACGCAGGAATTTTCCATCCAAAATCATACGTACGCAGCAATTGAAAGCGCTCGATCAAACCCGCCACCCGACCGAAAAAAATCACCCCGCAAGCGACTAACGGCGCGAGCATCGCTGCTAGCCATGCTCCACCGCGCGCCCACGATCGGTTATAACCCATCAAACCTGTCACGTAGGCCACAGTCGGCACCAGAACGATCACGATAATAAAATTATAACTACCCAACAAAATCCAATAACCCACCCCCAAGACGCCGGCGAAACTTGCCGCGTTGAGCCAATTCAGACGTGCCCGCCACAGCGCCACACCTGACCAGGTGACCAAACCCACCGCCATAGCCGCCAACAGCTGGCCCGGTGCAACATGCCCCACCGCGTACCATGTCAGCGGACTTAGCCCGTAAACGGCGGCAATCACCACACTTTCAACTCCGCCAAAACCGAGCAACGCCCGAGACAACCAAAACACCACGGGCACCGATCCCGCCAATAACACCATCGTTAAAAGGCTCGTTAGCTCGTGCGGCTGGCAGCCTAGAACCGAACCATTGAAAGCAATCAAGGCTGACGGCGTGAAGTGATTTAACCGAGTCCAGTAATCAAAAAAATTATCTACCGACTGTACACTAACCACCTCCTTCAGCCCCAAAAACCCGCCGCGCTCATCCTTAGCAAATTCCTGCAAAACCCGCGCACCCGCCGCGTAGTCGCCTGCATCACAACTACCCAAGGAAAACGTCGTAAGCCCTTTTGAGACTATAGCCAAAGGCATCACTAGTAATCCCAAAACAACGATAACAACACCCCAGATCGATCTGAAGCGTTGCACATCTACCCACGCCGCACGCCATTTTACGCGCTGCCCCGCAAGCAGGAGCAATCCTAGCGGCAGCACCTCACAAGCCAGAGCATAACGGTTCGTTCCCTTAAGCCCAGCTAGCGCTCCGAACCAGACCACCCCCGATTGCAACGCCAACCCCGCTGGCACGACCAGCACCGGCCAAAATTTACGCCAACGCCACGGCATCACCCAGACCGCCAAACCCGCGCCCCAGAAAACCACGTGAGCGAGGAGCGCGAAGGCCACAAGAAAGTGAATCATAAAAGCCCTGATTAAACCCCTGTTTGGGGCTTACGCGCCACCGCGAACACCGATGAACCCCAAGCCCAACGTCCACCGAGCCGCATCCAAAGATGTTCCGGGCAAACAAGCGTACGGAAGGCCCAATCCACTAATACAGGATAGTCCTTCATGTCGCTCGTGTCTTGGGCAGTGCGTAACCACTTACGCTTAGCCCACAAAAGCGGAAACGGGACCGCATTTAAATGCGTACTCCAGCCCTCCACCATCCCCGCATTACGGCACAAAGCCTCCAGCTCAGGCCGCGTGTAGCGATGCTTGGTCTGACACGAATCATCATGGTACGACCACATCCACATATATGCGGGCACATTGATGATAACAATCCCACCCGGCTTCAACACCCGGTAAAACTCCTTGAGCGCCACGTCCGGATTCTCCACTTGGCAGATCACATCCGCCGAGACCACCGCATCAAAACTCGCATCTGCAAACGGTAGCGCGGTAACACTGGCTTCACGAATATCCGTCGACGGCCCGCAACGCTGCCGCGCCAAATCGCACGCAATCGGCATAAAATCGATTCCACTCCAACGCCACCCCGGCCTCTCCTGCCGCAACCGCAAAATCATGCCGCCCGTTCCGCAACCTGCATCGAGTACGTGCGCATCCGAGCGTAGCTCCGCCCGCGTCAATCCACGCACGACATGACGATGTAGGGACCAAAAGTACCACATTCGGTCCTCCACCGCTGAGAGTTTCAGGTATTCATCACTATTCATTGAGGCAACTGACCAAGCTGGCGGGCCCCAAGCCGCCCGCAACCACGATTCGTGGCGCCTTTTTCTAGCCAAACCAGCCCACTCCGCCTTACATAAAACTATTAGATGCGCCGCCTAACCTCCTTTTTTGCCACACCGGCCGGCCGCGCTACCCGTTATCTGATTTCACTGACCTTACTTTGGCTCCTCGCCCGTCGGATCGACTTTGGCCAACTCACCGCACTCCACGGTCAATTTTCTCTACCTCTTACCATCACCGCGGTACTCATCGCAGGGATCACCTACCCGCTCCACGCCTGGCGCTGGCAACAGCTACTCCGAGCGCAAGGCGTACCACTTTCCCTCCACTGGGCCCACGTCGTCACCTGGATCGGCCAATTCTACAATGCGTTTTTATTGGGCGGAATCGGTGGTGATGCCGCCCGCGTTTTTTATCTCGTCCGCGATGCCTCTGCTCAGCGGGCCGCCGGCTTCACCACCCTCATCATCGATCGCGCGATGGGCCTAGTAGTCCTGATGGCGCTCGCGGCCGCCGCCCTCGCCGCTCGTAGCGCGACCTTTGCCCTCGAACCGCGACTGAGCTGGCTCTTTTTCGCGGCCATCGCCATCAACATCGGCGGCGCCTTAACCGCCGTAGTCCTCTTGCGCGTCACCCCAATGCGCTGGCCGCAATCACTCCGCCGCCTTCTAGGTCCCACGCGTTTGGCCACCACATGCCAACTGCTCGAGTGTATCCGCGCCACTCCGCTGGCCCACCTCACCGCTCTTGCCCTAGGCGGCGTGATTTGGGTCCTTGATTTCATTTCCGCTTGGCTACTCGCCCAAGCAATCGGTCTACCTCTGCCTTTTTTAGAGACCTGCGTGGCGATGAGCGTCGCCTATGCGGCGACCGCCTTACCCATCAGCGTTGGTGGCCACGGCGTTCGCGAGGGCGCCCTACTTACGACCCTCGCCGCCTTCGGCCTACTGGCCACACCCGAGCTTCACGACCGTGCTGTGCTTCTAGCGTTGATGGTTTGGGCTACCACTATTTTTTGGAGCCTGTTCGGCGGTCTTTTCGTCCTCGCAGCCCCCAAACTACTGCCGCCAACCGAACCTCGCTCGTAACGCCTTTGCTTTCCGGACGCTCCGGCCCACCAAAACTATAAAACGGACTAGCACGGCCCCGTTTCCGGGTGCAAAAAAATTCAGTGAACAACACGAATGGATACTTAAAGCACACGCCGCGAAGAGCCTAAGCCAGCACCAATAGCATCCTAGACGCTAGAATAGTGTGCTAGGGAGTAGCACATCCGATCTCCTCGTAGAACTCGCTACGATGGCCCGCATTTGCCGAGTGCGCAACGTCATTCAGCCCTATCTCGAAATGCTCTCATGACTAAGCCTAAAAATCTGCCGACATCCGTCAAAGCGCGCCTGCTTGCCACGGCCGATCACATAAAAAAGCTTTCGGCACGGTTCACGGTGAGCGCCGATCTGCTACTTGCCTGAATTTGGTGGCGCGTTTTTGTCCAAAAACAGGAACCCACCCGCAGAAAGCTTTGCCAAGACAGTCATCTGTTCGCTTTGCTGATAGTGACGGCCGTCGCCGTTTCAACCTGATGCCCTCTGCTTCCCGCACGCCCCCTTTTGGCGGCGCCTTCGCCCGGCGCTTCACTCACTACACCGGCATTTTCTTCGACGACTATGCGACTGACTCTGCTTGGATTCGCGAAACCGCGCAGCTGCGACTCCCCCCTTTAGACGGCATCACCCGCCTCACCCTCAACGGCGAGTACCGCCCGCACCCCGACGCCCTAATTCTCGAAAAAAAGCCGCCCACTCTCTCGATTTTTCTCAACGGCTCCCCGGTCAGCGTACTAAGCAACTTCGCGACCGGCTCGTGGGAAATCGTTATCCCACTCCCCGTCCCTGCGCCCACGGCTGGTTTTACCTTAACACTCCACCTCGGAGGCACCACACTCACCAACACCCTCGCTTGGCTCGCTCGCGTCTCAGGCCTCGGACCGTTACAGCGCTTTCGCGCCCAACATAAAAACCGCGCCCTGCGCTTCACCGCGCTCACCACCAGCGCCACGCCCGCCACCCCCGCCGAGTTGATTTACGATTTCTCGCGCCGCCACGCACCGTTTCGCGCCGAATTCGCCCGGCGACACGCCCACCTTGGCCTCAACATCGCCGGCTTTCTGACTGCCGACCTAGGCCTAGGCGAATCCGCTCGCTGCATGGTCCGTGCTGCCGATGCCGCAGGTATCCCCTCCTCTCTCGTTCCGCTCAAACTTAGCTGTAAAAATCGCCTTGGCGATCTCACCTACGCCGCCCGCCTCACCGACGAAAATTCGCACGACGTAAACATCATCCACATTGATCCACCCGCTTCCCGCGACCTCGATCATCACCACGGAAAATCATTCCGCGCCGGCAAATACAACATCGCTTACTTTGCCTGGGAACTCCCCGAGTTTCCTGACGACTGGGTGCCATCCTTCGATTATTACGACGAGATTTGGTGCCCCAGTGATTTTGCCCGCGCAGCCATCGCGGAAAAATCCCCGCTTCCCGTTCTCACGTTTCCCCACGCGATCACTGTTAGCGCGCCCACCGAGAACACCGCCACGCTCCGTGCCCGGCTCGGTCTTCCCGCTACGGAATTTTTATTTCTCACGCTTTTCGATCTCAACTCCTACGCCGAGCGCAAAAACCCTCGCGCCGCCCTAGCCGCTTTCCGCGACTCAGGACTCCCCGCGGCCTCGGCCAATTTGGTCGTAAAAGTTCAAAATCTAATCGGCAACGAAGCTGATTTCGCCCGCCTTCAAGCCGACGCCGCCAGCATTCCCGGCATCCACTTCATCACCGAAACGCTCTCACGCGCCGATATCTACGCCCTTGAAGCCGCGTGCGACGTCTTTGTTTCTTTACATCGCTCCGAAGGCTTCGGGCTCGCCGTCGCCGAATGCATGGCTCTCGGCAAACCGGTCATCTCCACCGATTGGTCAGCCACCGCCGAGTTCGTTAATATCAACAACGGCTGCCCCGTGCGTGCACCGTTAATCACACTCACCTCGAACCACGGGCCCTACGCCAAGGGCCAGACTTGGGCCGATCCCGACATCGCGCACGCTGCCGCGCACATGCACACCCTTTTCGCTGACCGCGCCCTCTGCGCTCGGCTCGGCGCCGCTGCACGCGCGACGATCACCGAAAAATTCTCACCCACCGTAGTTGGCGCGCGTTACCGGCGTCGGCTCGAGGCGATCGCCGGGTTCTGAGCACGCTTATTTTTTAGCGGGACTAAGAGTGGGGTCGGTCGCTTTACCTACCACGCGAATTTCTAAGTTACGTAGACTAAACGTAACTTTGCGCGGGTCACCATTGCTTGGGAATTCCGCAGGTTTATTGGTCTCAAATCGCCAAATGGTATCACCCGGCGGTAGGCGCACGCCGTTTAGAACCACACCGCGCAACGTACGCACCGTTTCACCCTTCCACAAGACGGTCTGATCATGGTCGGTAGCGCGCACGATCACGTTACGCTCGTCGCTGCTCTTTAAATCGAAAGTGATGTCGGCCTTGATTGGAAACGGATGGGGATTGCGGAGCAAGACCTCGGCGGCGCCGCGACTCCAACGCCAGTAATCAAAACGAGAGCGCTCCGGTAAAAACCATTCTTGTTCACTAAACACCGCTTCGACGGTACGACCGGT
>RGAX01000151.1 GCA_009919985.1 Opitutaceae bacterium | reverse complement strand
GGGCATTCTGAAAAGTCGTCGAGTCAATTAGGTCGGAATCGCGGGTGGACTCGTTCTGGCCGTAGCTGACGGCGGCTTCCCAATTCCATTTATTAAGAACGATGCCGCGCAATCCCGCCACGCCAGAAATTGTGGTGGTCTTCACTTCTCGTCGCGGCAAAACCGAGCTGCGGTAGGTGAAGGGCGCGGTTGAGGTAGTGACCGCGAGATTCAGCCCCGTGGGATTGTAGGGATTGGTCGCCGGTAGGGTGAGTCCGGCAAGCGTCGTGGTGAAGCCGTAGGGCTGGAGTTCGTAGTGGGTCAGACCCCGGCTATACATCCCATCAGCAAAAAGCGTCACGTTGGGATTCAAGACGCGGCTGATGCTGACGTTGGTGCCACCGCTCTCGCTGGAGGGCATGAGTTGGGTGACGTTGGCAAAATCGTAGCGGTTGGAATTGGGGATCCCAGCAGACGAGGTGCCGATATAGGTGAAGCTGGACTTGGTGGGATTCGCCGTGGGCGCGCCGTTTGGGATGATATAGAATCCAGCGGCGGTGCCGAGGCCCGAAGCCGTGGCCTGGGCGGCTGTGAGCGACAGGTAGGACGGTAAGAAAATGGTGCTGGTCATGTTCTGACCCTTCTGCCCGAGGTAGGTGTAGTTCGTCGTCGTGACACCATAGTCTTTGATGAAGCTCGCATTTCGCGTCTGCACGGTCAGGCCGGCCGTGAATTCCCAGCCGTTCTTGGACACGCCGGTAAAAATATTCAGCGTCTTGCGCAGGGTGTCGTGCCGCAGACTACTCCCAACCGAAAAATCAACCGAGGAGCCCTCGTAGGTCTTTTTAAGGATGATGTTCATCACTCCGCTGATGGCGTCGGAGCCGTAGAGGGCGGAGGCACCATCCTTCAGAAATTCGAGCCGGTCGATGGCCCCTTGGGGCACACTGTTGAAATTAAAGACCGTCTGAGGGGTGCCGCTGGAGCTGTTGGCGAGCGCATAGGGCACGCCGCGGCGGCCGTTGACCAAGGTGAGCAAGCGGTTTGACCCCAGCCCGCGCGGATTAATGGTGGCGGCGCCGGTAATGAAGCTGCCCGTCGTGAACTCGGAAACCGCCGTGCTGTTGTTGTAGGGCAGGCTCTGCACAAATTCGCCGAGCGTGGCGTAGCCCTTGTCCTCGATCGCTTGGGCTGAGTAGGTCACGACTGGCGAGGCGGTCTCATAGTCGAGGCGCTTCACGCGGGAGCCGGTGACCTCGAAGACCTCGAGCTTTTTGGGCGCGGCTGGGTCTTGGCTCTCCTCGGACTTTTTTACGTCTTGGGCGGCCAGCATGCCGGCCACGAAGGAGTAGATCAGAGCGCAGCGAAGTGCTGCGAGTGGGGTGGGAATACGAGTGTAGTTCACGGATAGTCGAAGGCCGAAGGGGTTTGAGCGGCACCAAAAGTAGTCTAAAGCGAATACCTCTTTTTGGCTAAAGTCGCCCGCCGGCTCGCGCAAGGCCTATTTCGCCGAGTAATACCAACAGCTCTAATTTTTTGGACTTTGCGCCGCTTAAGGGTAGCGCCGCAACCTAAGGGCGCGGCTACTTTAATTGACCTACTCCCGGCCCTAAAGGACCGAGACTCCCTTAGGCCCGTAATGCCAACAGAGGGGGTTTTCAGCTCACAGCGGATTTCGCCCGCCGGTTTGATACTTCGGCTGGCTTTGTACCTCGTATGGGGTGGCTGTAGACGGGACGGGATTATATGGGTCACTTCCCACTGCCCACTCAATGCCGGGCGCTTTTTTTCTAAATTACCACGTGCCTCTCACGCCTGTCAGTCCAAGACGCGGTGTTCCGGTATTAACCACTCCGTCGGCGCTACGGCCGGTTTCGATCCGGGCGTTCCCCAGATTTTCACCCGTAAGGAAAAGCTCCCAGCCGCGCCCGATCGGATAAACCACGCCTAAATCGATCACGGCGACCTCGCCGAGCCGTAGCGTGTTTTCATCGTCTTCATATTGTGCTCCAATCCAGCGCAGGCGTGGCGTTAGCGTAATGCCACCGGGCAAGCGCCAAGTACCTCCAAAGGTCAAGGTGTGGCGCGGTACCTGGGCGACCCGTTTGCCCTCGAGCGCTGGGGCGACTTCCGCTCGGCGCACGCTCGCATCATTCCACAACGCTTCGGCGGTAAAACGCAGCCGCTCGTTGAGTCGATAGTTCGTCGAAAATTCGATGCCGCGCACGTGGATCGAGTTGAGGTTGAGGCGTTGGCGGCCGAGGCCGCCGGCGGCGAGCGTACCGACAATCGGAAAGGTGCCTGGGCCACGCGCGAGGGTGACGTTGCCCACGGCATCGCGGAGATCGCTCCAAAAAATTGCGCCAGTAAGCCCGAAGTCGCCGTGCGTCCAATCGGCGCCGACTTCCGTGCTCGTCACGCGTTCGGTGCGTAGCGCGGGATTCGCTTCGGTCACGGTCGAGCCCGCGCGGAAGGGGCGATAAAGTTCGTTGAGCGTCGGACGTCGAAACGCTCGCTGCGCGGCCGCACGCAGCCGGAGTTCAGACGTGGTGCGCCAGACGAGCCCGGCGCTGGGGCTGAATTCGACTCCGTGTTGATCGGTGAAGTGATCATCGCGCGCGAGTGCGCCCGTGGCGTTGATCGATTCGCGCCGATGTCCGTCGGTCTCGCGCCAATCATCGAGCCGTGCGCCAAAGGTCAGGGTGAGATCGCGGGCGAGCGCTTGCTCGTGCAACGCAAAGAGTCCGGCGAAGGCTTGCCGGCCGCCGGCGAAGCGTTGGCGCGTGTAGGCGCCGTTAGTGAACGTAAAATTTTCCTGCGTCTCGCCTCTTACGGTGCGGGCATCGAGACCGAAAGAGGTTTTCCCCTCCGCCGCGTGTGACCATGTGCCGGACCAGGCGGCGCCGTTCGCGCGGGACGGTACGGCGAATTGGTCGCTGGCGGGCGTTTCGGCAGTGCGCGTGACGTTGATTGAGCTGAACGTGCTGGCGAAACTGCCGCGCTGGGCGTATGCGCTCGCGTTCCAAGTAAAAGCGGCCGTGACCGCACCGCTCAGGCCCACGGCGGCGAAGTGACTGCGCGAGCCGTTGCGTTGGTAGGGCGTGCCGTTGTGCCGAATTTCCTCGAAGGTGCGGGCAGTCACCGTCGCTTCGAGGTTTTCGCCGAGGCGCGTGCGGGCGCGGATGTTGAACGCGCTATGGTTGCTCGCCGCGGGTTCGTCGATCGAACCGCGGCGCTCGGGCGCAACGAGGTTGAAACCGGCCGTGGTGAACGTCTCGCCAAAGAGTTGGACGGAGCTCGCGCCGAGCGTGCGCGTGACGCCAAGCGAAGCGCGGCGCGTGCTGAAGGCGCCGGCGCTGGCGCTGAGCGTGGCGTGATCTGCGCTGAGCGTAGGGCTGAGGAGTTGGATGACGCCTCCGAGGGAGGCGTTGCCCCATGCCGTCGCGCCGCCGCCGCGCACGATCTCGGCGCCGGCAATACTTTCACGCGGCAGCTGACTCCAGAGCACCCAGCCGCCGAAGGGATCGTTGAGCGGCACGCCATCAAGCAGGACGAGCGAACGACTCGCGCCGCTTGGGCCGAGGCCGCGCAGCGAAACGCCCTGCGCGGTCGGATTGGCGGAAAAACTATCGCTGCGGCGAAACAGGCTAAATCCTGGCACCGCGCGCAGGGCGCCATCGAGCGTGGCGGTGGGCGCGGCGAGCAATTCGGCGCCAGTGAAGATGCGCGTGGAAAACGCAACGCGATCGAGCGCTTGCGGCGCGCGACTGGCCGTCACGACCAAAGGAGTTAAAGCTACCGGCGCTTCGACGGAGATCGCTTGGCCCAAAGCGAAAAAGGCTGAACTTAACAGCCAGATTCCACCTAGCCGCAACAAGCCGAACGCGCGGCGCGATCTTGGTCGTGGGGCCGCAAAGTTGTCCATGGAATCGGGGCGCATCACGCTAGGTTGCGCGGGCGGCGGGCGTGGAGGAAATGAAATTCTTCCGCGATTGCGGCGGTTCTTTTAACTCGGATCGTAATCGAGATAAGGCCCGAGCCATTTTTCGGTTTCAGCGAGGCTCTGGCCTTTGCGCGCGGCGTAGTCGGAGACCTGGTCTTGGCCGAGTTTGCCGACACCGAAATATTTCGAATCAGGGTGGTTAAAATACCAGCCGCTCACGGAAGAAGCCGGATGCATGGCGCAACTCTCGGTGAGCGTGATACCCGTAGCGGATTCGACGCCGAGCAGGCGGAAAAGCGTAGGTTTCTCCGTGTGATCGGGGCAGGCAGGATAGCCGGGCGCGGGTCGGACACCGCGGTATTTTTCACGGATGAGTTCTTCGTGGGTAAACGTCTCGAGCTTGCCGTAGCCGCTGGCTTGGCGCGCGCGTTGATGGAACATCTCGGCCAGGGCTTCGGCCAAGCGGTCGCCGAGGGCCTGCGCCATGATCGCGTTGTAGTCGTCGTGTTGCACGCGGAAGGTGGCGGCAAAATCTTCGACCCCATGACCGGCGGTGACCGCAAAACCGCCACAGTAATCGAGTCGGCCGCTGTCGCGCGGTGCGATGTAATCGGCGAGGCAGTGGTTAAATTGGTCGGCGGGTTTGTCCATCTGCTGGCGCAGCTGGTGGAAGCGCGTGAGAACGGAGCTGCGTTGCTCGTCGGCGTAGATCTCGATGTCGTCGCCGACGGCGTTGCACGGCCAGAAGCCGATGATGGCTTTGGCGGTGAAGCGTTTTTCGGCGACGATGCGGGCGAGCAGTGTCTGCGCGTCGGCAAAGAGTTTCTTTGCTTCGACGCCCACGATTTCATCTTCGAGGATCTGGGGGAAACGGCCGTGGAGTTCCCAGGCGCTAAAGAACGGGCCCCAGTCGATGAACGGAACGATGTCAGAGAGCGGAACTTCGGAGAAGACTTTCGCGCCGAGGAATTCGGGGCGGGGAATGTCGACGGTGGCCCAATCGTAAGACTGTTTGCGGGCGCGGGCTTGCGAGAGGGACAGGAGCGGGCGCTTGTTGCGGCGAGCGGCGAATTCTTCGCGTTGGCGTTCTTGCTTGGCGGTGTTTTCGGCGATGAACGCGGGCTTCTGCTCAGGCGAGAGTAGGGAACTGACGACGTTGACGACGCGGGAGGCGTCGAGGACGTGGACGACGCCGCCGGCGTATTCAGGCGCAATTTTCACGGCGGCGTGGGCGGGGCTCGTGGTCGCGCCGCCGATGAGGAGCGGGATCGTGAAGCCGGCGCGCTTCATCTCTTTGGCTACGTGGACCATCTCGTCGAGGGACGGCGTGATGAGGCCGGAGAGGCCAATGATGTCGACGTTGAGCTCCTTCGCTTTCGCGAGAATTTTGTCGCACGAGACCATGACACCGAGGTCGGTGACCTCGTAGTTGTTACAAGCGAGGACGACGCCGACAATGTTTTTGCCGATGTCGTGGACGTCGCCTTTGACGGTCGCGATGAGGAATTTTCCCTGAGCGCGGGTGGCTTCCCCGGCCGCGGTAGCGCGAGCTTTTTCGGCCTCCATGAACGGCGTGAGGTAGGCGACGGAGCGCTTCATCACGCGGGCGGATTTTACGACTTGTGGGAGAAACATTTTGCCGGCGCCGAAGAGGTCGCCGACGACACGCATGCCGTCCATGAGCGGGCCTTCGATAATGTCGAGCGGGCGCGGGTATTTCTGGCGGCATTCCTCTGTGTCCGCATCGACGAATTGGTCGATGCCTTTGACGAGGGCGTGCGAGAGACGGGCTTCGACGGTGGCGTTGCGCCAAGCGAGATCTTCTTTGATCTCGGTCTTGGAGGCGCCGCCTTGGGCGGCTTTCAGATCGTCGGCAAATTTGACGAGACGGTCGGTGGAGTCGGGGCGACGGTTAAGCAGAACGTCTTCGACGTGAGTGCGGAGCGTGGGCTCGATCTCGTCGTAGTTGCCGAGCATGCCGGCGTTGACGATGCCCATGTCCATGCCCTCACGGATGGCGTGGTAAAGAAACGCGGTGTGAATGGCTTCGCGAACCGGGTTGTTACCTCGGAAGGAGAACGAGACGTTGGAAACGCCGCCGGAGACTTTTGCGCCCGGGAGTGTTTGCTTGATGATCCGCGTGGCCTCGAAGAAATCGACCGCGTAGTTATTATGCTCCTCGATGCCGGTCGCGACGGTGAGGATGTTGGGATCGAAAATAATGTCTTCGGGCGGGAAGCCGAGGCGCTCGGTGAGAAGTTTATAGGCGCGGGTGCAGATGCGGACTTTTTCGTCGCGCGTGGCGGCTTGGCCTTGTTCGTCGAACGCCATGACGACTGCGGCGGCGCCGTACCGCATGATGAGCTGCGCGCGGCGGAGGAATTCAGTTTCGCCGTCTTTAAGAGAGATGGAATTGACGATGCCTTTGCCCTGAAGGCACTGGAGGCCCGCTTCCAGGACGGTCCACTTTGAGGAATCGACCATCACGGGCACGCGGCAGATGTCGGGCTCGGCGGCGATCAGGTTGAGTAACTTCACCATCGTGGGTTCACCCTCGATGAGCGCTTCGTCTACATTGATGTCGATGATGTTGGCGCCGCTCTCGACTTGTTGCTTGGCGATCGCGAGGCAGGCGTCCCAGTCACCGGCTTTGAGGGCCTTGGCGAATTTCGGCGAGCCGGTGATGTTGGTGCGCTCACCGACTACGAGGAAGTTGGAGGCGGCGCTAGCTGAAGAAGTTGAGGCGGAAGTGGACACGATGCTAAGGAAGCGAAAGTGCGGGGTTTTTTTCGTTCAGGCGACGAGCAAGGGTTCGAGACCGCTCAGGCGCAGCGAGGTGGAGGCGGGCGCGGGCGGGCGCGACGGGAGGCCGCGGACGGCTTGGGCGATGGCGGCGATGTGCGCCGGCGTGGAGCCGCAGCAACCGCCGACCATGTTCACGAAACCGCTGCGGGCGAATTCACCGATGACCGAGGCCA
>RGAX01000016.1 GCA_009919985.1 Opitutaceae bacterium | reverse complement strand
CACGCAACGAGCCCGATTCCATGAGCCGCATCCGTAGCGGCTACCACGCCAACCCCCAATTTCCCGTCGCCAAATTTAGCCCCGAGATGTGGCAAGCCCTGCGCTGGGGTTACTACCGTCTCATCGAAAAAGTCGACGCCGAGATTGGGAAAGTTCTCGACGCGCTCCAAGCCGCCGGCCTCGAAGACAACACCCTCATCGTCTTCACCGCCGACCACGGCGAATGCGCCGGCGCCCACGGCTTTAATCAGAAAACCGTTCTCTACGAAGAATCGGCCCGCGTCCCTCTCATCGTCAGTGCACCGGGCCAACGCGTCGCCCGCCTCTCCAATAAATTCGCTAATACCGGCACCGATATTTTGCCTACGATGTTCGACTTCACCCAGGTCGCTCGCCCCGCCAAGCTCACCGGCCTCAGCCTGCGCCCCCTCGTCAACGACGAGCCAGTATCCGTCTGGCGTGACGACGTCGTCGTCCAAAACAACATGTCCCAAACCTTCCCCGTCGATGGCAACGTCCCAACGACCGAAGGGCGCATGATTCGCACCGACCGTTACAAATACTGCGTCTACGCGCATGGCCAGACTCGCGAATCTCTGATCGATCTCGGCAAAGACCCCGGCGAGATGACTGATCTCGCCCGCGACCCCGCTCATCGTCAAATTTTGCTTACCCTGCGCGAGCGACTCAGGAAATGGGGCGTAGAAAATCACGACCCATTGATTGCCGAAATGTTGGCAGATGACGTTAAACCCCGCGCCTTTGCCGAGGTAAAAACATCCAAAAACCAAAACCGCGCCGAAAACCTCGTGAAGCAAAAAAAGAAATCCTGAGCTTCCTAGCTACGGCGCGATCAAGACAAGTCGCCTCATTAACCCCATTACCCCGCCATGATTTTGTTTCGCTCGAAGCCGACGCTTTTTTTCGCGGCCGCGCTTTTATCCTATTTTGCGCCGGCACAAACCCAAGCAGCCTCTACCACCCGCCCCAACATCATCGTGATTCTCGCCGATGATTTTGGCTACGGCAGCCTAGGCTCCTACGGCGCCAAGGGCCTTAAAACCCCACACCTTGACCGCCTCGCACTAGAAGGCCGCCGCTTCACCCAGGCCTACGCACCCGGCTCCGTCTGCTCACCCACCCGCTACGGCTTGATGACTGGCCGTTACTACTGGCGCACGAGCATCAAAGACGGCGAAGTTCTCCCGCCCGACGCTCCGCTTCACATTGAAACCACTCGCCTGACCCTCGCCTCACTTTGCCGCAGCCAAGGCTACCGCACCGCAATGTTTGGCAAATGGCACCTCGGATTCACCGCCGGCAACGTAACCGATTGGTCCAAAGCCCTCGCGCCAGGCCCACGCCAAATCGGCTTCGACCACTTTTATGGCATGGTGGCTAACCTCCCCGCCGTTCCCCATGGCTTTGTGGAAAACGACGAGGTCAATGCACCCTTCCCCAGCGAACCGAGTTCCACGGCCAAACCGAGCACCGCCACGGAGGCCACACCGGCCGTGCGCAGCACCTGGAAAGTTGATCACGTGATGGCGACCCTCACGGCTAAAACCAACCAGTGGATCGAAGCCAACCAGCAGCAACCTTTCTTCGTATACTACGCGCCCAACGCCGTCCACGAGCCCATCCAACCCAACCCACGTTTCACGGGCAGCCCCTACGGAAAATACGGCGACTTCATCAATGAACTCGACGACAGCGTCGGCCAAATCCTCGCGACGTTGGACCGCTTAAAACTCACCGAAAACACCCTGATTATTTTTACCAGCGACAACGGCGCCGTGATCGAGTCGCGCAACGAAAACTCCGCCACCGCCATGAAGGCCGGCCTCTCACTGAACGGCGCGTTACGCGGCGGCAAACACACGGAATGGGAAGGCGGCTTCCGCGAACCGTTCATCGTCCGCTGGCCGGGCCACGTACCCGCCGGCACTGTGAGCGAACAAGTCATCTGCCTCACCGATCTGCTCGCCACCTTCGCCGGCGTGCTCCAAGCCCCGTTGCCACGAGGCCAAGCCGAGGACAGCTTTAACCTCCTCCGTGCCTTCACCGAAGCCAAACCCGGCGCGCCCGTGCGCGACTCTGTCATTCTCCAATCCGCCGACGCCACCTACGATGTGCGCCAAGGCGATTGGAAATTCATCGAGCGTACCGATGTGCCCACCTTTGCCACCGACCGCAACAAACGCACCGTGGACGCTGCCGCGCACAAAAAAGCCGCCGGTTTAAGCACCGACGAATTGTACCAACTTGCGACCGATCCCGCCGAGACGACCGACGTCCGCACTGCGCACCTTGAGCGCGCCGCCGCGTTGAAAAAACTCTTGGTCACCGCCCGCAATCGTGGCTTCACCCGCCCGGACGCGGGCCCATAAAAACCACCTCGCGCCGCCACGCTGCCTCCCGCATGAAAACCCCTTATCTTGTCCTCATCTGGGCCTTGTTTTTTCAACCTCTGGCCACCTGGGCGAGCGACGGAGCGGTATTTCGCCAAGAGCTGCAAACCGCCTTACGAAGCGACCTAGAACGCCTCTACCTCGCCAGCAACACCGAGCGCGCCCAAAATACAAAACCCAAAGATTTTTATAAACCCTATCTCCTTTCCGGGCTGATCAATCTCCACGCCCAAACTCAGGAGCGAGTGCTCGTCGATTGGGCAAAAGCGGACCTGCTTTGGATCACGCGTTGCTCGGTGGACGCGCAAGGTAAAGTCATCCCGTACTTCGGCGGCTCATTTCGTTTTCTAGCCTCTTTTTGCGACGCCTATCTTTACCTCAAAGCGCGCAATGTACTCACTCCGGCCGAGGCTGCAGAAATCGCCGCGCAAATCACAGCCAACGCCGACGCGCGTCTCAATCGCGCCGATTTCGGCGCGCAAAACCGCGGACTCATCCTCGGCGCGGAACTACTATTTTGCGCCCACGCCGTGCCCGATGCGCCACAGATCCAACGCTGGCGCCAGATGGGTGAAGCGCTCGTCAGTGATAGCCTTAATGGCTGGTCGGTCGAGGATGCCTCAATTTACGAACCGTTCTGGTTTAATTACCTTCTCACATTGGAGGAGCTGCGCGGCGAACTGCCCGAGCGCATGAAAAAAATCACTGCGCGCTATTATTTCGATCACACCAAAGCATTGCTCCTACCCAACGGCCTTTTACCCGATTGGGGCGACGGCGATTGGACGCACAGCTGGATGTGGCAAGTTGCCAATCTCGTCCTCGCTGGCAGCCATTACCGTGATGGTACGTACCTCACCGCCGCTCGCCAACTTTACGACGCGAATCACGCATACTATAAAGAACTTCCCGCTGAAGCCGTCGGCGCCCTCGGCATCGCGCTGCGCTGGCTCGATCCAGCTATACCTTTTTCACCACTTAAACAGGATAAATCCGCCGAGGTCGTCGATGATCTTATCTCCAAAAAAATCACTTTCCGCGGCGCCGCCGGTACGTACGCGCTTTTCAACTACCGCGACGTCGGCCCCTACGGCCGCTTCACCCGCGATTACCAACGCGCCCAACTCGACGCCCACGAGGAAAAACCCCACCACGGCCACGCTGACGAAAACTCGTTTGCGCTGCTTATGCAGGAAGGAACCGTTTTACTCGCCGATGGCGGCTATCGCGCAAAGCGCGGCCAAGGCTGGCGCGCCGATGTTTTCCATAACCGCATCGTCGCCCGCACCGGCTTCCCGCCCGAGGGCGACATCTTCAACTACCTAAGTGCCGACACGACCTACCATGAAGTTCAGACTGAAAAAATCCACTTTGGTAACTTTGGCAGCCTCGACTACGCGCGCACGAGGCTGACCGACGATGAACGTGGCTACACGGGCGACCGCATCACCCTCTTCGCGCCTGAGAGCGGCCTGACGATCGTCGTAGATTCGCTCCTTATCGAGCGAGCCGGCAGCAAAGTTTTTAGCAACACCTGGCACCCCGATCACATCCTGAAAAAAGGCGAAAATTGGGTTCTCTCACATCCTGAGCGCATCGCGATCCGCCAAGAATCGTGGCCCAATCCCCACACGCGCGATCTCTTGATCCAATTCATCGGCAACCGCGACAAGGTCACCCAGACCCGCGAGATCGATCGACGTTTCAATCCCTCGCAGACTTTTTTCCAGTATCTTAAAAATTATTTCTTTAAAGACCAGCGCCTGACGTTTGTCACCGTACTGCGTCCCATTAAGGCCGGAAGTTTTGACCCGAAAGTCCTCGAAGAGGTGAAATTACTCACCGATGCGCATGACGACGGACGCACGCTTGGCCTTCAATTCAAGCTCGGAGGAGAACCGGTCACGGTCGGCCTGAAACTCGATCAAACGATCGGGCTCACCAATCTGCGTGGTCGCCCGATGTTTGACGTCGCCACGGGAACCGTCGCCTACGGCGAGCTGCGTACCGATGCTGATTTTGCCTATGTACGCGAACGAAAGGACGGCTCACGTGAATTCGGTTTCCAATACGCTACTGCTCTCACCTATGCGGGTGCTTCATTTTTCAAACAACCGGTCTGGGAGGCGATGTATCAAGGACTCGAAAACTTCGCGGTGGCTGATCGCCGAGACAAAATGCCGCGGTGGCACGAGATCATTCCGACTGCTGCGCAAAAATAACCGTGCCACCACAGCAAGAGTCCGACCTAAAATTCGCCGCCAAAAACCCCATGCATCGCTTCAACTTTATTATAGCTTTCGTTTTGATCACTAGCGTAGGTCTGTCCGTGCCGACAACTTCACGCCCCAATTTTGTCTTCATCATTGGCGACGATATTAGTGCCGAGGACTTCGGCTGCTACGGAAACCCCGGCATTCACACGCCCAACATCGACCGTCTTGCCGGGCAGGGCTTGCGCTTCACCAACGCCTATTTGACCGCCTCAAGTTGTAGCCCAAGTCGGAGTAGTATTTTCACCAGTCGTTATCCCCATAATCTCGAAACCGCCGCCGAATTACATGGGCTCTTGCCTGAAGGTATTCCGATGTTTCCCAAGCTGCTGCGCGACTCCGGCTACTACACCGCCCACGCCGGCAAAGCCCATTTCGGCGGCGAATCCGATGTCCTGTCCGGTCCGGCGATCGCAGCCTTCGACCTCGGCGGCGATGGCGAACGCGATGATCTTAAAGGCGGCCGCGGCGGTGAAAACCAATGGATCGCCCGCCTGCGCGGACGGCCGCAGCAGAAACCGTTTTTCATGTGGTTCGCCGCCCACGACGCCCACCGCTCTTGGGACGCCGATTCTTTCGCGGGGATGCACCGCCCCATCGATGTGCGTGTGCCGCCCTATCTTGTAGATACACCCGAGACGCGCGCTGACCTCGCGCATTACTACGACGAAATCACGCGCCTCGACTACTTTGTTGGCGAAGTCGTGCGCGAGCTCACGCGCCAAAAAGTCCTCGAGAATACCGTCATCATCGTGATGGCCGACAACGGGCGCCCCTTCCCTCACTCTAAAACCCAATTCTTCGATGATGGGATTAAAACGCCACTTATCATCCGTTGGCCTGCTGGCATCGCGCAAGGCGGGAGCTCTGCATCACTGATCAGCTCGATCGATATCGCGCCGACTCTACTTGAACTCGCTGGGGTCGAGCGACCCGCTTCATTTCAAGGCGTGAGCTTCGTCCCGATCTTGCGCGACCGTAAAGCGACCGTGCGTGATTATATTTTTGCTGAGCACAACTGGCATAACTTCACGGCGCACGTGCGCATGGTACGCCACGGCGACTTAGTCTATGTGCGCAACGCGTGGCCGCAACTTCCCCAGCCCGGCGCGGCCGACACGTTTTACAATCCCAGTGCCGACGCGCTAAAAGCCCTGCACGCCCAAAACAAACTCACGCCCTTGCAGTCCATTGTCCTGCAGCCCAACGCCCCAGCCGAGGAACTTTACGATCTCGCCGCCGATCCTAGCCAAGTGCGCAACCTTGCACTTGAAGCGTCTCCGCCCGCGGCCCTCGCTTCACTGCGTGCTATCCTCACGCGCTGGACTGAGGAAACCGGCGATACCGTTCCAATAAAACCAACTCCCACTAACGTTATTTACGAAACAGGCATGAAAACTGCCGAATTTTGGCGGGGCGATGCCCCTGGCGTGACGTCCCAGGCCGCGAAAATTAACCGCCCGGGCCCCGTACGTGATCCGGCGCCCACACCAAAGAATTAAGGCCATACACTGCCTTCCGGTAGCATGTTCAAACCGTAGTTTTTTAATTTCATGAAATCGCGTCTCCGCATCTTCGATTTTTTCGTACGCTCTCTCGCCCTTCTTGCTGCCAGCGCGTGCACTCACGCCGCCGAGCGCAAACCTAATATACTGATCATCGTTGGGGATGATCTCGGCTACGGCGAACTCAGTGGCCAGGGCTTTACCCAACAAGTTCCCACTCCGCACATCGACAGCATCGCCACGCACGGCGTGCGTTTCACGAGCGGTTACGTCACCGGTCCCTATTGCAGCCCCACCCGCGCCGGACTCCTGACCGGCCGCTATCAGCAACGCTTTGGCCACGAACTCAACCCCGGCCCCGCGCACTTAACTCCGCCCAGCGTCGGCATGCCCGTGACCGAGACGACGATCGGTGACCGCTTGCGCGCGGCCGGTTATAAAACCGGCTGGTTCGGCAAATCACATCTGGGCTATGCCCCTCAATTTCATCCGCTGAAACGTGGGTTCGACGAATTCTACGGTTTTCTTGGCGGCTTGCATGATTACCTCGACGCGGCGAGTGACGCTGAAGATCGCATTTATCGGGGCACGACTCCGATTGAAAACATCGACTACGCCACCGATGCATTTGGTCGTGAGGCCGCCGCCTTCATCGAGCGACATAAGAACGAACCGTGGCTCTGCTACCTGCCCTTCAATGCCGTCCACGCGCCACTTCAAGCCACCGAAAAATATCTCAATCGCTTCGCCCATGTCGAGGATCCTAAGCGCCGCGTATTCTGCGCGATGCTCTCCGCGATGGATGATGCGGTCGGCCAAGTATTAGCCAAACTCCGAGAACACGGTCTCGAAGAAGACACCTTGATTTTTTTCATCAGCGACAACGGCGGCCCGACCGGAGGCACCACCTCCGGCAACGGCCCGCTCCGCGGGTCCAAATCTCAAACCTGGGAGGGCGGTATCCGCGTACCGTTTATGCTGCAATGGAAGGGTCACATCCCAGCGGGCCAGATCAACGAGCAACCCGTGATCCAACTTGACCTTCTGCCGACCGCGCTCGCGGCTGCGGGGGTTAACGTAAAGCCTGATTGGAAGATCGACGGCGTGAATCTGTTGCCTTTTCTCACCAGCCAAAAGAACAGCGCGCCGCACACCTCACTTTACTGGCGCTTCGGACCACAACTAGCGCTGCGTATGGGCGACTGGAAAATTGTTAAATCCATTGGCGCGGGCGTCTCTGCCGAAAATCCGCGCGCGGGCAAAGCCACCGTCGACGGCGTGCAACTGTACAACCTGCGCCAAGATCTCGGCGAAAAAGAAAATCTCGCCGAAAAAAATCCCGAAAAATTGCGCGAGCTCGTCGCCGTCTGGGAAAGCTATAATCACCAGATGATCGACCCGCTCTGGCAAGACGGTCCCGCTGAGCGCGGTACCGCTTCTAAAGGTGCCAAAGCTCCGTCTGCAAAGTAGCCGTGTGCTTTGGCGCTAGTTTTGAAACTTAAGGCGCCGGCTGCTGGATCTTGAGATTTTTTACCACGAGGTGACTACGCACCGTGCGAATTGCGAACCAACCGCTTTGCAGCGGAGCGGGATCGCGAAAGGTGAATATTTTTTCCCCGTCTCGATAAAACTCAGCCTGGCCGTCACGGGCCACGAGGCGGATTTTGTAGGTATGGTTGGCCACGAGTAAGAATTTCTTATCGCTCAAATCATGCTCCGGCAGCAATGGCCGCGCCGCTGTGCCGTCATAGCGGCGAAAGCGCGTTGTCTTGTTGTTGTTTCCACCGTAGCCGACGTAGTAGGTCAGAAGTGAATCGTAATCAGAAAATTTTCCGCTGCGGATTTGCCTTGGCGCAAAGGGTGCCGCTGTCGAGCGCGGGTCTTGCGCCATCCAAAAGCAGTTCAGATCAGAGAGACGGTCTTGGGGGCCGCCGTGATCTACGACCGTCACCTCATAGCTAATCTCGACCGGGGCTGTCAGCCGCTCGCTCCACCATGCGGTGCAACCCGCGGCATCAAAAATCTCGAGTGTGCCGTCACGCACTGAGCTGGTGCCGCCGGGCATCTGCTCAATTTTCCACATCGCGGACTCAGCGGCTCGCGTTAAAAAAGGGCAGAAAGCGATAATGAAAATAGAGAGTTTCCAACTGGAGTTAAATCGCATGAACCCACGAAAACATATTTACGCGACGATGCCAGTTCTCTCGCTTTTTTAGTCGCCACGCGCTCGCTTCCCCGTGGGTTCTCGTAAGGTGGGGCCGTCAACCCAATGTCCGCGCACCATGATGGTGCGCGGATCTAACGGCAGGCCGCGCTCTCCACGCTGGATTTGCGAGATGATCGTTTCAGCGGCGACTTCACCTTGTAATTCCAAGCGCAGATCAAGCCCCGCACAAGGGCGCTTGCGCTCAGTCCAACTAAGATTGAAGAACGCTGTATCGCGTGGCACGTTTACCCCAGCCTGCTCAAGCCAGTCCAAGGCCTCGTCCATGTGGCCGATAACTACATCCGGCTCGTACTTGCGATACCATCGCTCGAAGAGCGCTTGATCTAGGGATTCGTTAATCAGCAGCGGGATTTCACCAATTTTGGAACCGTGCGATTGGAACGAGGTAAACGCGCTCGACCATTTGTAGGCGATGCGCTGGTCCTTAAAATTTTTCATAAACAAGCCGATGCGGCGATACCCTAGCGACTGTAATTGAGCGAGTGCCCGTGTCATCGTGCCGTAGTGATCCAAACAGACTGTATGCAACACGGGCTCGAGTTGCCCGTAATCAATTTCGAGCGTGGCGAATTCAGACCACGGAAAATCGGCCATCAATCCCGTAGGCTCCGTATAGAGAAAAATCACACCTTGCACGCCACGGGCGTGTAACATTCGCGCATAATTAGCTGTATCCGTGTCGTCTAGTCCCGCGCTAAATTCATAAAGCTGAAACCGGAGTTCTTTCGCTCGCGAAGCCGCGCCGGCCATAATGCTGCGCTGCGCCGGCAACAACCTTGGTTGACCGGGCGAGGGCACGTGGATCACCGCGAGGTTACCCAGGAACTGTTGCGTGCGGCCCGTGCGCATATGAGACATGAGTTTACCGACCAGTTCGTTGCGCTGGTAGCCGTGTTTGCGCGCAGCCGCTTCAATCTTCAAGCGCACCTCGGGCCGAACAACCGGATGCCCAGCGAGCGCGCGAGAGATGGTTGAGGTCGATACGCCACAAACTTTGGCTAGGGTGTTGAGCGACGGTTTTTCGGACATTATGCAACGCTTGCATCACGAAAGACATGACACAATCGTAAAGCGTAACAAAGTAATGAGAACCCCTGCGCTAAGCCCCGTATATACGAGCGCGCGTAATCCCTGATTTTAACCATGCAAAGCTATAACCAAACCACCACCAACCGGCGCCTCACGCTCGCCGTGACCGCCGCGTTGCTTGCTAGCACGCAGCTTTTTGCCCAAACCGCCCAAAATAAAGCGCCCACCAGCACACCTGCAGTTCCATCTAAGGAGGAAGTTATCGTGATCTCGCCCTTCTCCGTCGTGGCGGATGATCGCGGTTACCAAGCTCTTAACACCCTTTCCGGCACACGCCTCAACTCCAAGCTCGAGGACCTCGGAGCGTCGATCACCGTCGTCACCAAGCAGCAGATGCTCGATACGGCCGCGCTCGATATCAACGACGTGTTTAAGTACGAGGCCAGCACCGAGGGCACGGAAAACTTTACTACTTTCAACCGCAACCGCTCCGGTGGCGTTAACGACCAAGTCCAGTCGAACCCCCAGCAATCTAACCGCATCCGCGGCATCAGTACGGCCGGCCAAAGTGCCGGCGGCGCAAACACCGCTTTCGGCAATTTCACCAGCAACAACTCGATCCCTTTCGATCTTTATAACGTCGCCGCCATCGAAATTTCCCGCGGCCCCAATTCCAATCTCTTCGGTCTCGGCGCCGCCTCCGGCACCGTCAACGTCGTGCCCACCGAGGCTAACCCCGAACGCTTCTCCTTCAACGCGACCCTGCGCGCCGATGATTGGGGCGGTCACCGTGAAAGTTTTAACGTTAACCAACCGCTCGTGACCAACAAACTCGCCATCCGCGTCGCCGCGGTCAACGAAAGCAAAGGGTACACCCGCAAGCCCGCCTCCGAGCGCATCCAGCGTGAATTCGCCACAGTGCTGGCCCGTCCTTTCAAAAAAACCACGATCAAGGCCTCCGCCGAGCACTACGCCAACGACTACCGCCGGCCGAACTCGATCACCCCGCGCGACACCACTACCGAATGGAAAGCTCAAGGCAGCCCCACTTGGGATCCGACCACTCAAGTCGTCACTTACTCCAACGGCACCAAGAGCGCCGCGATCACCAACGACTCCCTCCTGCCCTACGGCCTCATCGGCGGCTATAATGGTTTCTACGCCCACCCGACCGTCTACGTCGAAAATAACGCGATCAAGGACTTCACCGTCATGAAGACCAACAATGCCGTCACCACGGGCGTTGCGACCAACCCCTTTACCGGCGGCAACAGCAACCTGCGCTACCTCACCAGCGGCACCACGATCATGCGCAACCGCGACATCCTTGGGACAACCGGTCTGCCACTCTATCTGGTTCCCGGCACGGCCGATAAATCCATCTACGACTGGTCTTCCGTCAACGTCGTGGCGCCCAATCACGGTAGCGACAAAGCGGATACCTACAGCGCCGAGCTCGAGCAGATTATCGTCAACACCTCGACCCACCTAGTCGCTGCCCGCGTCGGCGCCTTCCAACAAAAATTTGTAAACGATGTCGACGGCGCGATCGATAACCTCGAGTCCGTCATCTACGTCGATGTGAACGAGAAACGCCTCGACGGTACGGCCAACCCTAACTTCAAGCGCCCTTTCCTCCA
Source organism: Opitutaceae bacterium (assembly GCA_009919985.1). GTDB lineage: Bacteria > Verrucomicrobiota > Verrucomicrobiia > Opitutales > Opitutaceae > Tous-C4FEB. Next base: position 11,580 of record RGAX01000016.1, on the reverse strand, counting down.
AGCCACCTCGCCTAGCCGCACCCGCCGCGTGCAAGAAAGCGCGATCCAATCCGCCGACTTGGCCTATCAATTCACACCTTCCAGCATGCCACGTTGGCTTAACTGGATTGGCCAGCAACGCCTCGGCACCCATGCGGAAGTCAACCGCTACGATAACACCGGCTACACCTCCGCCGCCCGCGTCACGTCCGATAATAGCTTCATCACGAAGAGCAATCGCATCGGCACCCAAAACATCGCCCAGCGCTACTACCTAGGTGATGCCCAAAGCCAAAACATCGATTACGCTCCCTCCGCCAGCCAAGACATCAACGGCACCTACAACCTCAACTGGTACAATAACGCCACGGGCAATTGGACCAACGAGCCCGTGACCGTCACCAGCCAACTCAACAACGGCCAAGGTGCTCGCCAACGCACGGAAACCCGCACGCTCAACGCCACCGCTCAAAGTTTCTTTTTTAATGATCGCTTCGTCGTGACCGCCGGCTACCGCCGCGACCGTCAACGCTCCCGCACCGGCGCCGGCGCTTTTGTTAATTCCTCCACCGGCCTCGCCGACCTCTCCAACACCAACATCTTCGGCCCAGCGCTCGGCTACGTTTCTCCCTCGGGCACCGTCATCAATCTTCCCGGCTGGGTTGACCAAGCCGGCGACACCAAGACCTACGGCGCTGTGCTCAAAGCCACCAAGTGGTTGAATTTCCACTACAATAAGGGCGACAGCTTCGCACCTCAGACCGTGCGTCAAGCCGTCGACAGCGCGGGCAACGTCCCGAACCCGCACGGTTACTCGACGGAATACGGGATCAGCTTCACGGCCCTCCAAGGCAAACTCAACGTGCGCATCAATCGCTTCACCACTAAGGAGCTCGATTCGCGCGGCAGCGAGGTCGGCACGCTCGGCAATCGCTACCTCGACATGGAAGGTCGTCCCGACGGCAATAACAACATCCAGACTTCGTCCTTCCGTTATTTCGCCACGCAAATCGCCCGTGGTCGTCTCGCGGCCCAAGGCATCACCAGCCCCACCGCCGCCCAACTTGATCCCGCTGTCGCCAAGTTGATGGGCCTCTCGGACGAGATGTATAACCGCCTCGTCTATTCCGGCCCCAGCCAACCCCAGACCGTCGGCACCACCGACGTCTCCTCGAAGGGCTACGACCTCGAAGCCACCTATAATCCCACGAGGAATTGGCGTATCAAGTTCACTGGTTCAAAAACCAGCGCCCAAGACGACAAGGTTTCCCCTGCGATCTATAACTGGTGGCAAACGCGCATTCCCGTCTGGACCTCCCTCCGCAGCGACATCACCCCCGGCGACGGCAAGGGCAACCTCTGGTGGGATACCATTCCGGTCAACGATACGCGCACCCCAGAGACGCGCTACCTCGGCGATCAATACGGACCCTATTGGGCCGCAGCGACCAACGCCGGTCGTCCCCGCTCCCAGATCCGCGAATACCGTTTCGCCGCGCTCAGCAATTACGATTTCTCCTCCGGCATGTTGAAAAACTTCAACGTCGGTGGCGCGGTCCGCTGGGAAAGCAAAGCCTCGATCGGTTTCGGCGCAGCCGCGCCTGAGACGAGCGGCCCCTACCAAGGCACCGTTCTCTTCCTCGACAACAACAAGCCCTACTGGGACAAGGCCCGCTACTACGTCGACTTGTCCGCCGGCTATAAATTCAAAATGTGGCGCGACAAAATCCGCGCCAAGGTCCAACTCAACGTGAAAGACGTCCTCGAAGACGGTCGCCTGCAAGCTGTGGGCGTGAATCCGGACGGCAATCCCTACGCCTACCGCATCATCAATCCACGGCAATTTATCCTTAGCACCACCTTCGACCTCTAAGGTAAATCCATCCTAACCGGTCGGTCTTTGGGATAGACCCACCGGCTATGTTTCGTACGCCAGCGTTGGTTTCATGTTCTCGTCACAACCGAGAACTATAGAAACCAACGCTGGTTTTTTTATGCCCAGCTCGCCCGGGTGGAGCGCCCAAAAACTCTCGCAATCACAGCCCGCGACCCCAAGTGTGAATTCAATCTTGCGTCGTTTCTGCAACGCTTGCAACGCATGAGGGCTGACAACCCCCGCTAATTCATTTGGCTTAATCAACCCCTAGATCTGCGCGTCGTACCCCTACGGCGTTCACCCCGAGATTCTTTACCATGACCCACCAAAGTAAAAACCCGATAGAGCGTGCCATGAAGCACAGCATCCATACCGCCACCGCCTTGGCATTGTTAAGCGCAGGCCTCTACGCCCAAGTCGCAACCACGACGAAAAAGACCGCCGAGGATACAGCGGAGCCAAAGAAAGAAGAGATCGTAGTGATATCCCCCTTCAAAGTCGTATCCGACGACAAAGGCTACCAAGCGACCAACACGATGTCCGGCACTCGCCTCAACACGAAGTTGGAAGATGTTTTCGCCTCCGTGACCGTCGTCACCAAGCAACAGATGATCGACACCGCCGTGCTCGATATGAACGACGTGTTCAAATATGAAGCTAGCACGGAGGGCACGGCCAACTTCACCCTGATTTCCAAGGATCAAAACGGCAGCGTTTCTGATAAAACCGCCAGTGATCCCCAACGAGCCAATCGCATCCGCGGCCTCTCCGGCGGCCTAGGCAGCTCAGTCGGCGCCAACAGCGGCGGCGTCAACACCGCCTGGGGCAACTTCCAGAGCAACGGTAGTATCCCTTTCGATCTTTATAACGTAGAAGCGGTCGAAATTTCCCGCGGACCAAATTCGAGCCTCTTCGGCATCGGCCAACCCAATGGTACGGTCAACGTCGTACCTACCCAAGCCAACCCGCAGCGTTTCTCGTTCGGAGCGACTCTTCGTGTCGATGATTGGGGCGGGAGTCGTGAAAGCGTCAACGTCAACCAACCGATTATTCCCAATAAACTCGCCATCCGTGTGGCAGCGGTGAACGAAGAAAAAGGTTTCACCCGCAAGCCGGCCAGCGAGAAGATCCACCGCGAATTCGTCTCCGTGCTCGCGCTGCCGACCAAGACCACAACGATTCGTTTCTCGGCTGAAGATTACCACAACAAGAACCGCCGTCCCGGCTCCATCACGCCGATCGAAACGATTTCTTCCTGGAAAGATAACGGCCGCCCCACTTGGGATCCAACCACCAGCACGATCACCTACCAGAATGGTAACAAGCTTGGCCCTATCGCGGTCGGTGCTGAAGGTGGATTGCCCACCGCCGGCGGTTTACCCATTGGCCTAGGCACGGTTTCGACCAGTCAGCCCGTACTTTGGTTCGACAATAACGGCCCACAATACTTCACGGTCCAACGCACTGCCAATCCGATCACCGGAACGGCACTCCCCTCGCCGTACACCGTTAACTCAGAATTGCGTTACATCACCACGGGCGGCTACGTCCAACGCTATCAGGGACAGACGGGCGCTCTCGGACTACCGCTCTATGCACCAAATCGTATCGGTGATAAATCCGTCTACGACTGGTCGTCCATCAACGTCGTTGGCGCCAACCATGAAGTCGGCAAGGCTAGGACCATGAGCGCTGAGTTGGAACAAGTTATTATCAACACTCCAAGCCATCTTCTCGCCTTCCGCGGTGGCTGGTTTCGCCAAGATTTCCGCAACGAGCGCTCCAACTGGCTCGACAGCAATATTACGATCAACTTGGACGTGAACACCAAGCTACTCGACGGTAAACCCAACCCCTATTTCCTCCGCCCCTACGTGGAGACCACCTCTCCTAATCCTGGTTACTTGATCAGCATCCAGGACATCCAAAATTCCGACCTTACCTACCAATTCACGCCTCACGCGCTGCCCAAGTGGCTGTCGTGGATTGGCCAACAACGTATCGCCGGCCACGCTGAAATCAGCCGCGCCGACGCGACGAGCTGGAATACGGCGCCTTACTTCTCTGACCCTGCGCAGGTCGTGAACTGGTCCAATTACACTGCTAGCAATCTCAAACTCGCCAGCAACACACACGAGATTGCTCATCGCTTCTACCTTGGTGGAGCCAATAACGATCCCCGTGTGCAATACGGCGCATATCCCGAAGACGATGCCTCTGGCACCTATGCCCTCAACTGGTATAACAATAAAACCCAGCAATGGGTGAGCGAATCGTCCAAGGTCTCCCGACTTGAACAATCCGGCAATCATAGCCGCGGCCGCACCGAGTTACGCTCCCTCAGCGCGAGCGAACAAGGTTTCTTCTTCAAGGATCGCCTCGTCACCACGGTCGGTTATCGCAAAGACCGCGTGCGTTCCCGCACCGGAGCTGGAACCGTAATCGATCCCGTTACGGGCTTGGTGAGCTACGCCCCGAACGTTTTATTTCCAACCGACTGGTTCTACTCGACGGGCGAGACCAAGACCTACGGCGCAGTCTTGAAGGCCACCAAATGGCTGAGCTTCAGCGGCGGCTATTCCGATAGCGTCAATCCGCGTCCTGTATTCTACGAATTGGACACTTTGGAGCGCGTCAAAGACCCGCACGGTTTCACCAAAGAATACGGCGTTAATTTCAACCTGATTGAGGGCAAACTCTATCTAAAGATTAACCGCTACACCACCAAGACCCTCGGCGACCAAGGCACTGGCATTCGTACCCTCGGTAACCGCACCCTCGACAGCCTCTTGGGCCGCAATCAAAGCAACAACCGTCCAGGGGCTTCTACCCTGCGTTATTTTGCCGAAGAAACGGTGGCCGCTCGCTTCAAATTCCAAGGCATCACCCCGACCGCGGCCCAGTCGAATGCCGCCGTGGCGAAATTCATGAACGTCACCCCTGACATGCTAGATGTCCTGATGCGTGACTATGGTAGCCGTATTAACACGGTCGATTCCTGCGACACTTCTTCGCGTGGTTATGAATTAGAGATGACCTATAACCCCACCCGCAATTGGCGCATTAAACTCACGGGCTCCAAATCCAGCGCCAAGGACGACAAGATCGGCACGAAAATTTACGACTACTGGGTCAACAACGTTCCCTTCTGGTCCGGCTTACGCTACGACAGCGTCGCGGGTAACGGCGACGGCAAAGGCCCGCAATGGTGGTCGACGCAGATTAACACTGTGTTTAACCAATACCTCCCTAACGCCTCGCTGGGCGTGAACAACGACACCACCATCTGGGCGAATCGTCTCTACACCACCGAATACATGGCCACCTACCAAAACTTGGCGGCGAACGTTGGTAAACCCCGTACCCAAGAGCGCGAATATCACTTCGCCACCGTCACCAATTACGATTTCACTCGTGGTCTGTTGAAAAACTTCAACATCGGCGGCGCCGTGCGCTGGGAAAGCCAAGCCTCTATTGGCTTCTTGGCTGCCGCGCCAGAAACCAGCGGGCCCTTCCAAGGTGCGGTGCTCAAACTCGACAATGATAAGCCTGTCTACGACGAAGCTCGGGCCTACTTCGATTTCTCTGCCGGTTATCGCTTCAAGCTCTACGGCGGTCGTATCGAGTCGAAACTCCAGCTCAACATCCAAAACGCCTTCGAAGGCGGTCGCTTACAGGCCATCGCCGTCAATCCCGACGGCAAGCCTTACGCCTACCGTATCGTCGATCCTCGCCGATTCGTGTTGAGCATGTCGTTTAACCTCTAAAAAAAGCCCAGCACCTCCATGGTGCATGCGCCTCCATCAGGAGCAAGCCGGCCTCGCCGACTTGCTCCTTTTTTTATTCCTAAATTAAACGAGTTTTCCCCACGAACAGCTCGCCAAATGAGACCAGCGCACTTGGACTAAACGTGGCGGTTTTTTCATAGCGAAACTCAGCCGAGCAAGATTCTTCCAAACCTTATCCCCGACAATGACTCAACCCGCTGCACGTGAAAAAATGGATCGCCGCGATTTCCTGAAAACCTCCGGACTCGTCGCCCTGATCGGCGCCACCCAATTAAAGTCCGCCGAAGCCTTAGCCAAGACATCGAGCCCAGTGACGGCACCCACGAGCGACCTATTGTCCGATCTCATCCGCGCCAACAACGCCCAAATCCCCGCCCTTCTCAGCGAACAAGAACTTCGTCCAGGACACCGCTGGCATGGCGGGATTATCAACGAATACGGTCTGCACACCGTTGGCGGCACTTCCGGTTTTATTTCTTCGCTCGCCTGTGCCCTCGCCGCACCTAGCTCAAAATACTTTAACAGCCCCGAGCTCGCCCAACCCCTCCGTCTCGCAGTCGCGTACATCATCAAGGCGCAGCACGAGGACGGCACCGTCGATTACTTCGCGACCAATTTTCATTCGAATCCAGACATGGCGTTCATTCTGGAGCTCGTCTGTCCTGCTTGTGAGCTTTTACGAACAAGTTCTCTGCCTATCTACCGCAGCATCGCCGATGAATTGGGCGTCTTTATCACGCGCGGAGCGGACGGACTCGTAACGGGCGGCATCCACACGCCGAACCACCGCTGGGTCGTCTGCTCAGCGCTCGCCCTAGCCAACGCGCTGTATCCGAATCCTCGCTACGTCGCTCGGGTCGACCAATGGCTAGCCGAAACCATCGACCTCGATCCCGATGGCCAATACACCGAAAAAAGCACCACGGTCTACTCGCCCACGGTGGATAACTCTCTAGTTCACGTCGCGCGTCTCCTCAACCGACCCGCGCTTTACGAACCCGTTCGTCGCAACCTGGAGATGACCCTTTTCTACGTCCACCCCGACGGCGAAGTCGTCACCGAGGCTTCCCGCCGCCAAGACCGCAACACCCGCGGTAGCATGGCCCGTTACTATTATTCTTACCGCGCCCTCGCCCTTCAGGATGGCAATGGGCGCTTCGCCGCCATGTGTCGTCAGATCGAGCAGACGGCACGCGCCCAAATCAGCATCCTCCCGGCGTTACTCACCCAAATTGACCTCAATCGTCCGCTCCCTGCCGAGGCGACCCTGCCCACCGATTACGCCCAAGTCTTCGCTTACTCAAACCTCGCCCGTATCCGCCGCGGCGCACGCAGCGGCACGATCCTCGCCAGCAACACCACTCTATTTTCTTTCCGCAAAGGCGCCGCCGCGCTTGAAGCCGTGCGTTGCGCCACAGCATTTTTTGGCAAAGGCCAGTTCATCGCCGACACCCTTGAGCCGGTCGATGGCCGCTACATTCTGCGCCAAAAACTCGAAGGCCCCTATTTTCAGCCCTTGAGCGCCGATCAAATCGCCCACGGCGACCACGTCAAAATGGCCCCTAACGGCACGCTCTCAACCGATAGCCGCGCCCTACGCACCCGCAGCAACGTCCAGGCCCTAGAAAGTGTCATCACGATCACTGAGTCTGCGGGGAAATTCACCTTGGAGTTTTCCATCACTGGGACCGACGAGGTCCCTGTTGCCCTCGAATTGGCTCTCCGCCATGGAGGTAAACTTACCGGCGTCGAACCCGTCGCCCACGTCAACGACGCCTTTCTACTGTCCTCAGGCACGGGCCGCTACAGCGTAGGTGACGATACGATCGAATTTGGCCCCGGCCAAGCCCCGCATACCTACACCCAAGTTCGCGGTGCCCTACCCAAATGGGAAGGCCTCAGCGTTTACGTGACTGGCCTGACGCCCTTCAAAACTACCCTCACCATCAACTGAAAAATGAAATATCCTGCTTTTGCCACGATCGCTCTGCTCTTCGCCATTTTAGCCGCGCCGCTCGTTGGCGCCCCGCTGCGCGAATACGACATCCTGCGCGCCTTTCCCGCCGGCCGTCTCGCTGCGCTTGGAGCAGGCGACCTGCCAGATGCCCAAGGTTTTACGGGCAGTAATCACGCCCATAAATACTGGGTCGAATCCGGCCCCCAACGCGGCAGTTGCCGCGCCGTGATCGCTGCGGTCATCCGCGACGATCTTGCCGCCGCCGACAACGCCTGGCGCGGCATCGACGTCGCCTTCGCCCACCAAACCGCCAACGGCGGCTTTGAGTCCAAACCCCAAGCCAACGGCAAAGCTTCCACTGCGTTCAACGCCAACGTCGAGACGGCCTATTTCTTTCTCCAAGAACTAGGCCGCGCCATCCTAATTATCCGTCAATCCCCACACGCCGATCACTTTAAAGTCCGCATCGACGCGCTCGAACCTAAGCTTCGCCGCGCCGCTGATTACATCAGCAGCGGCATCGACACGATCATCCCTAAAGTAGGCCACTCCGTGAACCGAGTCATCATCGCCGCCAAAGCCTTTGGCACACTCGGCGTCGTGCTAGGTGAGGAAAAATTGATCGCACATTCCCGTCACCTCATCGCGCACGCCATTACGCTACGCGACAAAGAGGGTGTTTTTATCGAAAACGGCGGCCGCGACTCCAGCTACAACGTCGTCTCCATTCTCTTTGGCTCCCATCTGGCGCTCCACGTTCCCATGCCCGAATTTGAGGCCATATTGCCCGCCGCCGTGGCCTGGCAACTTACTCGCGTCCTATCCAGCGGAGAGATCGACGTGAAGAGCAACACCCGCACTGGCGTCGGCAAAGAAGCCAACGCCTTTGGCCAAGCCAAAACCGTCAATTACAACGAGGTCGTTTATGCGCTTACTTACTATGGGCTCATCCACCACGATGCTGCGTGCCTAGAGGCCGCCGACCGCGTTTTCGCCTACATGCGTAAACCTAATAAATAAAACTTCGATCGATGAGCCGTTTTCTGCTTCTGACCTGTGTTCTCTCCGCTCTGCAAGCTAGTGCCGCCTTCGGAGCGCCACGCGAATATGACGTCCTGCGAGCTTTGCCCGTCGGGCGCTTCGCAGCCATCACTGCTGGCGATAAACCTGATGCCCAAGGCCTAACTGGCTCCAACCACCTCAACGGTAGCTGGCTGGAAGCCGGGCCCCAACGCGGGAGTTGCCGCGCCGTGATCGCCGGAGTCATCGCCGATGACCTTGTAGCGGCCGACCATGCCTGGCGCGGCATTGAAGTTGCCTTCGCTCACCAACGCGCCGACGGCGGTTTCGAGGCTGCCATCCGGCCCAACGGCGCCAGCGCCAACCCGACCAACGCGGCCGTCGAAACCGCTTTCTTTTTTCTGCAAGAGCTTGGCCGCGCGATACTGGTGATTCGCCAATCCCCGCACGAAGCCCACTTCCAGGTCCGCATCGCAGCTCTCGAGCCCAAACTCCGCCGCGCCACCGACTTCATCAGCGCCGGCTACGACACCATCATCGCTAGTAGCAGCAAAGCGGTGAACCGGATCATCATCGCCGCGAAAGCCTTTGGCACCTGCGGCGTCGTGCTCCAGGACGAAAAACTCATCGCTCTCTCACGCAAACTCATCGCTCACGCCCTGACCTTGCGAGACCCCGAAGGCGTCTTCATCGAAAACGGCGGCCGCGATTCCAGCTACAACGTCGTCTCGATTCTCTTTGGCCAAGTCCTTGCGCTGCACGTGGCGCTCCCCGAATTTGAAGCTGCCCTCCCGGCCGCGGTCGCCTGGCAACTCACGCGCATCCTGCCGAGCGGCGAGATCGATGTCTCGGGTAATTCGCGCACCGGCGTCGGCAAAGAAAAATCTTATTTCGGCACGCCAAAAAACGTGAACTACAAAGAAATCATCTTGGCGCTCACGCTCTACGGCCAAGTCCACGAAGACCCCGCCTGCCTTTCGGCCGCCGAACGCGTGTTCAACTACGCCGAAAAACATAACCTGACCACCAAATGAAACCGCGCCTGTTCATCGCTCTGCTGTTAGGTGCCACCCTCCACGCCACCACGCCGCCCAACATCGTCTACATCCTAGCCGACGACCTCGGTATCGGCGATGTCTCCGTCTACAACCCTACCAGCGCCTGGCAAACTCCGCACCTGGACCGCCTCGCCCGCGAAGGCCTCCGCTTCACCGACGCCCACGCCGCGTCCTCGCTTTGCACGCCGAGCCGCTACGCGCTCTTGACGGGCCGCTACGCTTGGCGCGGTCGCCTCAAACAAGGCGTACTCCAAGGCTTCAGTCCACCGCTCATCGAAGCCGGCCGCCCCACCGTCGCCTCGTTTCTCCAAGCGCACGGCTACGCCACCGCCATGTTCGGCAAATGGCACCTCGGCCTCGACTGGGCTCGCACCGGCCCCCAGCCCGAAAACATCGATTACGCTCAACCTTTCCGCGGCGGCCCCATCGACCACGGCTTCGACCGTTTCCTCGGCATCAGCGCCTCGCTCGACATGCCGCCCTACGCTTGGCTCGCTCAAAATCGCGTCCCGACCTTACCCACACTCACCCTGCCCGACAGTCCCGCGCCGAAACTCTGGCGCTCCGGTCCACTGGCACCGGACTTCAAACTCGAGGACGTCCAACCCCGACTGACAGCCAGCGCTGTCACCTACATCGCAGAGTGCGCCGCCGCGAAGGATAAAAAACCGTTCTTTCTTTATCTACCGCTCGCTGCACCGCACACGCCGATTTTGCCCACCAAAACATTTGAGGGCAAAACCCACGCTACCTCCTACGGCGATTTCGTGACTCAAGTCGATGCCGACATCGGCGCGATTCTCGCGGCGCTCGCGCAACACGGCTTCGCCCAAAACACCTTGGTGATTGTCACCTCCGACAACGGTTTCGCTCCCGCCGCCGACGTGCCGGCCCACGCCCGCGTGCACCACGACCCCAGCGGTGGTTACCGCGGGTACAAATCCGATTTATTCGAAGGCGGGCACCGCGTGCCATTTATCGCCCGTTGGCCCGGTACAATTCCTGCCGGAACCACGAGTAGCGCGATGATTGAACAACTCGATTTATTCGCCACCTGCGCAGAAATTCTCGATCAACCATTTTCAGCCAACGTCGCAGAAGACAGCGTGAGTTTCCTATCTGTTCTGCGCCAACCCAACTCAGCTTCCGCTCCGCGCAGCACGCTAATCAACCATTCCGCCGAAGGCCGATTTGCAATCCGCGAGGGCCACTGGAAGCTGCTCGTCTGGCCCGGTTCAGGGGGCTGGAGCTCACCCACTCCTGCGCCCAGCCAATGGCTGAAAGTTGCGCGCACCGATCTAGCCACTCTTCCCGCGTTCCAACTTTACGATCTTGAAAGCGACCCGGCCGAGACGAAAAACCTAGCCGCAGCGCAGCCTGAAATCGTGCAACGCCTTGGCCGCCTGCTGCGCGTCGATATCGAGCGCGGCCGAAGCACGCCTGGCGCACCCCAGCCCTTCACGGCGCCGACGGAATGGACCCAGCTGGCTTGGCGCGAAAGCTTTAAGCCTTAAGCGGCGGGGAGCGTAAAACTAAACCGTGCGCCCGCACCTGGCGCACTTTCCACACGTACTTCCCCGCCGTGCGCTTGTACGACGTGCTTCACAATTGCGAGCCCGAGCCCGGTGCCGCCTTGTTCACGAGAACGGGCCTTATCGCCGCGAAAAAAGCGCTCGAAAATCCGCGCACACGCTTCGGCCGGAATCCCCGGACCGTCATCTTGAACTGATACTTCGATACGGCGTGAATCCAAGGCCCGTGCGCTGATGACGACTTCACCTTCCATGCGGCCATACTTGATCGCGTTATCGATCAGATTAGAAATTACCTGACGCAAACGGTCGGGATCTGCCTGTACGATGAGAGCGGGCTTTACTTGATTTTTAATCGTCACGCCCCGCG
>RGAX01000150.1 GCA_009919985.1 Opitutaceae bacterium | reverse complement strand
CCCGCGCGCGGCGCGTCAAGCTCAGGGCTCTCATGAAAAAAGAAGCCATTCTGCAGAAATTCCGCACCGAACGCGTCATCGCCTTGATCCGCGCTGACAACCCCGACGGTCTGCTCGACTGCGCCAAAGCCTTAGCAGAAGGCGGCCTGACGAGTATCGAGCTGACCATGACTACCCCTGGGGCCATCCGCATGCTGGAAAAAGCCACCTCGGAACTGCCTGATTTTCTCTTTGGCCTTGGCACCGTTCTCGACGCCGAGACCGCCCGCGCCGGCATCCTCTCGGGCGCCAAATTCATCGTCACTCCCGCGCTCCGCCCCGATGTTATCACGCTGTGCAAACGCTATAGTGTGCCCATTTTCTCCGGAGCCTTCACGCCCACCGAAATCGTCAACGCCTGGGAAGCCGGCGCGGATGCGGCGAAGATTTTCCCGGCCGAATTCTTCGGCCCCGGTTACATTAAATCGGTCAAAGCTCCACTCCCGCACATCGAGATGGTGCCCACCGGGGGCGTGAATGAAAACAACATCGGCGAGTTCCTCAAAGCCGGCGCCTTCGCCACCGCGGCGGGTAGTTCCCTCGTGGACGCCAAGGCACTGAAGGAAAAAAACTGGGCTGCGATCACCGCCAAAGCCAAAGCGTTTGTCGCCGCCGTGGCCGCCGCAAAATAATCCGCGCGAAACTCTAGCTCGCTTAGCCCCGACTCGAAAGCTCGAGCTCGGGGCTTTTTATTTTCCAGCGCTCAGGTTGATTGCGCTGCCGAGCCGCCTTCAATTTTCGGTAAAAGTTCTGCGATTTCGACGATGCGCTTCGCCCGACGGCCCGCCGCATCGCGCGCAAAATACGGATCTTCTTCGCGTGCGACTTGGACTTCTTCTTCCTCGCCGTCCTTCGCATCGCTGCCGTCGTCCTCGACGCCTTCTTCGTCCACGACGAACCATTCGAGCTCGTCGTCAAAAATATGTGTCATCCGCCGCGCCTGCGGCTCGAGGATGAGGGGCGGATTTTTAACTCGGCCCGCCTTCACGAATTCAAATAAGCACGGTACAAATTGATCGGCGAAAAACGCTCGGAAGTCGCTCATCCATTTATTACCCACACTTTCGCGCCGATTGAGCAGTGCCACATCGGAAAAATGCACGCATGCCTCATACCACGCGCGTAACGCCGGATGCTTTTCGGCCAACTGACAATTAATGACGGTATAAACCCGCGCGATGTCCGCTGGCTTCATTTCGACCCACGCCTTAAACGCTTCCATCTGATCGACTGGGCTGCGTCGCCCATCCGTCACGAAAAACACGTGCGTTGCGCCCGCTGGCAAGTCCGCTTCGATGGTGCCCGCTAGGGTCCAGGTCCAGCGCGAGACCGCGGGTAACTTAGCGTCGATTTCCGCCGCCGGTTCCGCCGCCGCCAACAACACCGCAGGCTGCGCGTCTTCGCCAAGCCCGCCTTCAATCAGATCGCACAACACCTCGCGCCGGCCCGAGCCCGCTGCACCGAGGATCACATACACCAAAGGTTTATCTACGCTGTTCATTTATCCAATACTCAATGCGAAGCTCCGCCAAAGTGCGAACGATTCTTTAGCCGCCCCGACTTAAAATTTAAACGTCCCGCATTGCGCGCTCTGGCGCAACCAGTGATCGAGTAGCACCAGGGCCGCCATTGCCTCGACGATCGGTACCGCGCGCGGCACCACGCACGGGTCATGACGTCCGCGCCCCATGAGCTCGGTCGAAGCGCCCGTTTTGTCCACGGTCGCCTGCAATTGCAAAATGGTAGCCGTCGGTTTGAAGGCCACACGGAAGACGATTTCTTCGCCGTTACTGATACCGCCTTGGACCCCGCCCGAGCGATTGGTGGCCGTGCGCACCGCACCGGAGCGGTTTTCAAAGGCGTCATTGTGCTCGCTGCCGCGCAAGCGCGCTCCAGCAAAGCCACTGCCTATTTCAAAGCCTTTTGTAGCGGGAAGCGAGAGCATCGCCTTCGCCAGATCCGCTTCGAGTCGGTCGAACACGGGTACGCCCAAGCCCGCCGGCAACCCGCGCACACGGCACTCGATCACCCCGCCCACCGAATCGCCTTCGCTGCGGACAGCCTTGATGCGCTCGATCATTTTTTCTGCCGTCGGCAGATGCGGGCAACGCACCGGCGATGCTTCAACTTCGGCTAGCGTGGGGAAATTTACCAATGCATCAGCGGGTGCTGTGATGTCGTGTACCTGCGTCAAAAATGCCCGGATTTCTACGCCGCCCAGGCCGCTAGTGGTGCGTTGCGCTAAAATCTTTTTGGCAATCGCCCCGGCCGCCACGCGACCGACGGTCTCGCGCGCCGAGCTGCGGCCGCCGCCACGATGATCGCGTAGCCCGAATTTTTGCTGGTAGGTGAAATCGGCGTGCGAAGGGCGAAATTTATCGCGCATCTCGTCGTAGGCGTTGGAGCGCTGGTGATGTCGCTCTGACCCGGCCGACGCCGGTCGAGTTCGACCTGGATTTCCTCGGCCGTAATAGGCAAGCCCGGCGGGCAGCCATCGATGGTCACACCGACGCCGAGACCGTGGCTCTCGCCCCAGGTGCTGATTGTAAAAAGTTTTCCAAAGGAGTTACCCATCGCAGCGAAAACCGTTGGCCCCAGCCCCAGCGCCCGCAAGCGACAAATCCAATCCATTAACCTTCCTGCGAACCTTCACCCTGGTACCAAGGAGCAGAGCAGCTAAACGTTTACGGTGCCGCCCAATTCGCTAAGGGTTGGGCGCCCTATGACGCCTACTTCGCGATGGGCCTGGCGGATGCGGCGAGAAAAATGCTTACCACGGTACACGACCCGGTGGTCGGAGCTGCGGGAGGTTAAAGCCCGGGCTAGGCCATTCTACTTCTGGCTACCGCAAAATTCACGGGAAGCCCTTCTTGGTGCGACCTTCGTAAGGGTCCAGCGATTGGAATCTAAAGACCTTAGGCATCGTCGCTGGGCATGATAGTTTAGGGCGCCAGCCCCACACGTACTCGTTGTTAGCCTCGGGGAGAGGACAGGAAGTGGCGCAAGTCTCGGCCTTGCGCCATAACGGGCGGGAAGTGGCGCAATTACACAAGATGTTGTTTGTTAATAAAAAATTGTGGATCGATTCATGAAATTGCGCCACAATCTATTTTTTTATGGCGCAAGCAGCCGCTTTGCGCCACATCTTGCGCCATGCCGAAACAGGTTCCAAAAGCCGAGCTGGCCGCCATCCTCAAAGCCGTGGCAGGTTTTCTGCAGCCGGCTTCGCTGGAGAAAATCGCCGGCAAGCTGCCGCGGTCGCTGGCGCGACGCACACTCCAGCGGCGGCTCGCGCAACTCGTCAGCGATAAGCAGCTCGTGGCGTTAAGTTCCGGGGCCGGCCAGCGCTACCACTCTGCCGGAGCCACGGCAGTCACGGAGCCACCTCCACTGGCTGCCAAAGATCGGGACACTGGCGTCCGGCTTTCCGCCGCGGCCAAGGAAATCAAGCGGCTCGTCAGCCGGCCCTCTGCGCGGCGCAAGCCGGCCGGTTACGATCTTTCGTTTCTCGACGGCTACCGGCCCAATGTGTCCACCTACCTTTCGCCGGCGTTGCGTCGCAAGCTAGCGGCGCTCGGCAGGACACCAGGCGAAGCGCTGCCGTCCGGCACACATCTGCGCAAGGTGATGGACAGGCTCCTCATCGACCTCTCCTGGAATTCGAGTCGGCTCGAGGGCAACACCTACTCGCTACTGGAAACGCAGCGGCTCCTAGAGCAGGGCGAAAACGCCGAGGGCAAGGGCGCCGAGGAGACCCAGATGATCCTCAACCACAAGGCGGCCATCGAGCTATTGTCCGATCCTGCCGCCGAAATCGGTTTTAATCGCTATACACTCTGCAACCTGCACGCGATGCTCGCCGAGAATTTGCTGCCCGATCCAGCGGCAGGCGGGCGGCTGCGCACGCACGCGGTCGCCATCGCTGGCTCGGTCTTTCATCCGCTGGAAGTCCCATTAGCGATCGAGGAATGCTTCGATCAAATCCTGGCCACGGCCTCCGCCATCGAGGATGCGTTTGAGCAGGCGTTCTTCGCCATGGTCCAGCTGCCTTATCTTCAGCCGTTTGAAGATGTGAACAAGCGCGTGTCGCGGCTCGCCGCCAACATCCCGCTGGTGCAGCGCAATCTAGGACCGTTGTCGTTCGTCGACGTGCCGCAGTCCGAATACACGAGCGCCATTCTCGGCGTCTATGAGCTGAAGCGTGTTGACTACCTGCGCGACGTTTTCGAGTGGGCCTACGAACGCTCCTGCGCCCGTTACTCGGCGGTCCACCAGTCGCTGGGCGAACCGGACGCGTTCGGGTTGCGGCATCGCGAGCGCTTGAAGGAGGTCGTCGGCGCGGTCGTCCGCGAAAGCATGGACAAGAAGGCCGCGGCGGCCTTCGTACGGCGCGAGGCACAGAAACTGCCGGACGCGAACGACCGGAAACGCTTCGCGGAAATGGCCGAGACCGAACTCACGAGCTTGCACGAGGGCAACTTCGCCCGCTACCGGCTGCGTCCGGCGGAATTTGCGGCGTGGAAGAAGACCTGGCGATGAGCCAATTGCGTCGCTGGAACACGAAATTGAAAATGTTTCTTAGTCATATTACGAGGTCATCACATAGCATTTAGGATGAAGATTCATGCGTACCCCTTAAAAAACGGGGAGGTAAAGATAGTAAATGCAGGCAACTTTCCGCAACGCGTGGCGTCATGACACAAGACCGTTTACAACCCCGCTTGCTTACTCCTGCCTAGAAACTCTCTGCGCCTTTGGCGCTAAACCTTTTTTATCGCCCTTTACCGCATGACCTCGCGTATCGCCCGCCTGAGCCTCCTCGCCAGCCTCTTTGCCCTTTCCACTGCTGTGTTCGCCCAGGCCCCCGCTGCGGCCGACAAGCCAACCGCGACCGACGTCAAACCCAACGGCGATGAGATGATTCCGTCGTTTAAAATTAGCGGGCTACCCATCGACGGCGTCCTCGCAGCGCTCGAGTTTCACACAGGACGCAGCATTTTGCGCCCCGCCGCGCTGCCCACCGCCGAATACACGCTCGTCATTGATCGCCCGATCCCGCGCTCCGAGCTTATCCTCGCCATCGAGACTCTCCTTGCCCTCAACCAGATCGGCGTCGCCCCGCTTGGTGAGCGTTTCCTGAAAGTCATCGCCCTCGCGCAGGCCAAGACCGAAGCACCAGAAATGATCGCTGGCTCCGCCTTTGATCAACCCGCCTCGGGTAAAATCGCTACCAAGGTCTTCCAATTCGATTTTCTGCGGGTGAACGAATTCATGCCCCAACTTCAAGGTTTACTGACGCCTGGGGTCGGCGGCGGGGTGGTTATCCTCGATAAAACCAACGCGGCGCTCGTCACCGATTCCGTCTCTAACCTCCAGCGCATCGAGAACCTGATCAAAGCCCTTGATCGCCCCGCTACCACGGGACTCACCCCAAAATTCTATCCGCTGAAATCCGCCAAGGCCTCGGACCTGGTCAACAAGCTGCGTACCGTCTTGAGCGGCAGCCTGCAGACGCAGCTCGGCACTAGCACCACCTATAACGCCGACGATCGCACCAACCAGATCATCCTCATCGCCGACCGGCGCCAATATGCCTTCTTCGATGAGTTGATCGCTAAACTCGACGTCAAGGCCGACCCCAACACCCGCAACGAAGTCATCTACCTAAAGCACGCCGCCGCCAAAGACGTCTCTACCCTCCTCACCCAGCTGGTCACCGGCCAAACCAACGCTGCCCAAAAAACCTCCGCCCAGTCTGTGCGCCCCGGCCAGATCAACCTCCCCGGCCAACCCGCCGCACCGCAACCGGCCGCACCGCAGCCGGCTGTCGTCAACAGCGTCGGGCCCGAAATCGCCTCCCTCGCCGGCTCCAACGAATTTAGCACCTTGGTCACCGTCACCTACGACGAACGCAGCAACGCGGTCATCGTCTCGGGCACCGGCGACGACATCCGTCTCATCAAAGACCTCGTCGACAAAATCGACATCATCCTAGCCCAGGTCCGCATCGAGGTGATCATCGCGGAAGTCACGTTGAGTGACACGGACAAAACCGGTCTGACCGCCCTCAACCTCACCGCGGCCACCAAAGCCACCACCGGGGTGCGCTCCATCACGAATTTCTCCGGCGCGGTCGCGGGCTGGAACATCACCGAAGGCATTGTCGACCCGCTCTCGCTCAAAGCCGCCCTGACCGACGCCGGCACACGCAGCAACGTCAACGTCCTCTCCGCCCCCACGATTGTCACCACGCATAACAAAGAAGCCCAAGTCGTCGTCGGCCAAAAACGCCCCGTCGTCACAGGCACCACCAGCGTCTCGACCACCGGCGGAACCAGCTCCACCTACACCTATCAAAGTATTGCGATTGATCTGAAGGTCACCCCGTTGATTGGCGACGACGGCAGCATCCAGCTGAAGATCGACCAAAAAGTAGACGATCTCCTCGGCAGCACCACGATTGACGGTAACCAGGTTCCGATCATTGGCACCCGCCAGGCCACCTCGTTCATCAACGTCTACGACAGCCAGATGGTGGTTCTCGGCGGCCTCCAACGCCAAAAATACGGCAACGACCGCGCCAAGATTGGTTTCCTCGCCGAAATCCCGATTATCAGCCACCTACTTGGTGGCCGCGAAAAATCGGTCGAACGCACCGAACTGCTCCTGTTTGTTCGCCCCCACGTTATCAAGCCCAACGAAGTCTCCGCTGATGCAAAGAAGAACATCGATGGCCTCTCTAATAAGGAGCAGATCAACCAGTATCTCATCGATCCCTCGAAGCAGGCCAAACCTTCCTTGATCGAGCAGCTTAAGTAAGCCCGCGCGCCGCCTCCCCCGATGATTGCGCTCGCCTCCGACTCCTTGCCTGCGGTCCTTGCCGCGCGGCTCACC
>RGAX01000149.1 GCA_009919985.1 Opitutaceae bacterium | reverse complement strand
GAGGCCCTGCCGATGAATCGATTCCGCCCCAACCTCATCCTCGCCGACACGCCCGCCTACGCCGAAGACACTTGGCCGCGTTTTCGAATCGGCGAAATCACCTTCCGCGCCGGCGGTCCCTGTGCGCGTTGCTCTGTCACAACGACCGACCAAGCCACCGGCCAGCTCGACGGCCCCGAACCGCTCCAAACGCTCGCCACCTACCGCCGCGACTTAGTTCAATCCACGTCGGTCAACTTCGGCCAAAACCTCATCCACGAAACCAAATTCGGCGTCCTACGTATCGGAGACACCCTCACGATTCTCTAAAAAATAGATCCCAGCCCGTCGCCATGCGCTTTTTCCTGTTTCGTTTTATCCTCACGTTCGGCGTTGCCGCCCTCGCCCTCAACGCCACCGAAGCCGCACCGAAGCCCGCTGATCTCGCCCGCTGGCAAGAGCACGCGCGCAAGGTCACCATCATTCGCGACACCTGGGGCATCGCTCATGTTTTTGGCCAAACTGACGCCAACACGGTCTTTGGCCTGCTCTACGCTCAAGCCGAAGACGACTTCAACCGCATCGAACTCAACTACGTCAGCGCCCTCGGACGCCTCTCCGAGATCGAAGGTGAAAAAGAACTCTACCGCGACCTGCGCATGAAGCTCTTCATCGACCCCGTCGAACTCCGAGCCCAATACGCCACCAGCCCCGCATGGCTCCGCGCGCTCATGGACGCCTTTGCCGACGGCCTGAATTTCTACCTTCACACGCACCCCAGCGTGCGTGCGAAACTAATCTCACATTTCGAGCCGTGGATGGCCCTCGCCTTCACCGAGGGCAGCATCGGCGGCGACATCGAATCGGTTTCGCTCAAAAACCTCGAAGCCTTCTACGGTTCTCGCCCCGCGCTCGCTTTCACCGCACCCGGCCGCGCCGCCTCCAAAGCTATCACTCCAACAGTGCCTCCAGAGGCGCAAGGTTCCAACGGTTTCGCTATTGCACCGGCCAAAAGCGCTTCCGGCCACGCGCTGTTGCTAATTAACCCACACACGTCGTTTTATTTTCGCCCCGAACTGCACGCCGTGAGCGCCGAGGGTCTCAACGCCTACGGCGCCGCCACCTGGGGCCAGTTTTTTGTGTATCAGGGCTTCAACGACCGCCTCGGCTGGATGCACACCTCCAACGGCGCCGACGTCATCGACGAATACCAGGAGACCGTCATCCCTACACCTGACGGCCCCACCTATCGCTACGGCGACGGCACCCGACCATTTCGCTCCAAAAAAATTACGCTTCGCTACCGTACCGGTCCCGCCGAATCGTCGATCGCAGAAAGAATCGTCACGGCTTATTTTAGCCACCATGGCCCGATCGTGCGCGCCGCCGACGGCCAATGGATCGCTGTCAAAATGATGAACGACCCCGTGCCCGCGCTCACTCAATCCTACCAACGCACCAAGGCGCGCTCCTACGCCGAGTTCAAGGGTGTGATGGAGCTGCGCACCAACACTTCCAACAACACTGTCTATGCCGACGCCGACGGCAATATCGCTTACTTCCACGGCAATTTCGCTCCGCGCCGCGATCCACGTTTTAACTGGAAACTCCCCGTCGACGGCAGCGACCCCGCGACCGAATGGCGCGGACTGCACGCCGTGGCGGAAACAATCCACCTGCTTAATCCTGCGAGCGGCTGGATTCAAAATACCAACAATTGGCCTTTCTCCGCCGCTGGCCCCGCCAGCCCCAAGCTCGCCGATTACCCCACCTACCTCTGGTCTAACCCTGAAAACGCCCGCGGGCTCAACGCCGTTCGCGTGCTCTCACGCGCGAAATCCTTCACGCTCGATAGCCTCATCACCGCCGCTTACGACCCCGCGCTCCCGGCGTTTGAAACGCTCCTGCCCGTGCTCTTCCGCGCCTTCGATGTGCTGTCGGCTGAGGATCCACGCCGCGCCGCCCTCTCTGCGCCGATCGCCGCGCTGCGTGGTTGGGACTATCGCGCCGCGGTCGATTCCATCCCGACCACGCTCGCGATTCTCTGGGCCCAATCCTTTGGCCCCATCATCAGCGAAGCGAAAAACCGAGAACTGGTCGTCGTCGATCACCTCGTCGCTTCACTGACTGCACCGCAATGCCTTGAAGCCCTTGCGCAGGTCACCGCCCGGCTCACCCGCGATTTCGGCACGTGGCAGACGCCTTGGGGCGAGATCAACCGTTTCCAACGCCCTTCAGGCGACCTCAACCCTAAGTTCGACGACGCCGCGCCGAGCCTGCCGATCGCCTTCGCCCCGAGCGACTGGGGTTCACTGCCGGCTTTCGGCGTATCCGGCCCGCCTCCGACGACGAAGCGCATCTACGGCAACCGCGGCAACAGCTTCGTCGCCGTCGTCGAATTCGGTCCGCGCGTCCATGCCAAAACCCTACTCGCCGGAGGCGTGAGTGGCGATCCTGTGTCGCCTCATTTTAACGACCAAGCCTCGCGCTACGCTGCCGGCAAATTCAAGGACGCCTGGTTTTATCGCGCCGACATCGAGAAAAACGCCGAGCGCACCTACCACCCCGGCCAATAACACCACGCCCGCCGCAATTTAGTCGTCCCCGCCAACTCGACCGCGCCGGGCCTTATGTTTGGCGCGGTGCTTCTTCGACTGAATCATCCGGAGTTTTTGGCGGCGCGATTTTTGCCGAGTGCGCCGCCTTTCTTCTTCGCGCGCATCAACGAGCGCCGCGAGCGCCTGCGTTTTGCGGGCCTGCAACTTGGCCACGAGTTCGGCCCAAGCGACTTCGCGGTTCGCGCCTTGTGAGCGTTCCCGCTGACAGCGCACTTCCACGCCTGTCGGCCCGTGCCTCAGCCAGACGGTTGAACTAGTTTTATTGATTTTCTGCCCGCCGGGCCCCGAGCCGCGGACAAAACGCTCCTCGACCTCGTCTAGTCGCACCCCAAGGGCGGCCAGTTTTTTCAAGATTTGGGATGGCAAGGTCATGGCAGTCCGTTTTTTAATGGAAACTCTTTACAGGTCGCGGAGTCAAATAGACCCCAGTCCTGCTAAAGCACCTTTCATCATCCGCTTCCTTTTTCTTTTTTCAACGTCCCCCACTGCTCATGCTCAACGGTCCCGCTTGGTCCCAGAAACTCCGCACCGAAATTGCCAAAGCCGTCATCGGCCAGGAAGCCGTCGTCGAACGCCTGCTCGTCGCGCTTCTCGCCAATGGACACGTCCTGCTTGAAGGCATGCCCGGCCTCGCCAAGACGCTGCTCATCAAATCTCTCGGTACGGCGCTCGGCGTCCAGTTTGAGCGCGTGCAATTCACGCCTGACCTCCTCCCGAGCGACGTCGTTGGCACCATGATTTTCTCGCCCAAGAACGGCGAGTTCACCGCCCACCGCGGCCCGATCTTCGCCAACCTCGTCCTCGCCGACGAAATCAACCGCGCCCCTGCCAAGGTCCAGTCCGCCCTGCTCGAAGCCATGCAGGAGCGCCAGGTCACCATCGGCGGCCAGACGCATCCGTTACCCAAGCCATTCTTCGTGATGGCTACCCAGAATCCCGTAGAGCAGGAAGGCACGTATCCGTTGCCCGAGGCGCAGACAGATCGTTTTCTTTTCAAGCTCATCGTCGATTACCCCTCGGCCGCAGAGGAATCCATGATGGTGTTGCGCTGGGGCCAAGTCACCAAACAGCCCGCGCTCGTTCCCGCCTCGAGCGGGGAAGAACTGCTCGAACTGCGCTCGCAGGTCGACCAAATCCACGTCGCGCCAGCGGTGCACAACTACATCCTCGCGCTCGTCCGTGCGACGCGCGCGCTCACCGAAGGGCCGGCGGCGCAACGCCTCCTCACCTTCGGCGCTTCGCCCCGCGCCTCGCTCGCGCTTTACCAAGCCGCCCGTGCCCTGGCTTGGTTGCGCGGCCTCGATTTCGTCTCGCCCGCGCTCGTCCAAGAAATCGCCCCCGATGTTCTCCGTCACCGCATAGGACTGACCTATGAGGCCGAGGCGAAAGAAATCACCGCCGATAAAATCGTCGCCCAAGTCATCGCGACGACCCCGATTCCCGCCGCCTGAGTTTCGCCCGGCTCGTCGCTTTGGCTTATCAACCTCCAGTCTACGCCACGTCCATCGGCGATGCCCCTGCGTCGCCCTTGGCCTTGCTCCGTCAACTCGAATGGCGCGTGCGCCACGCCGTGGAAAACCAGCTCAGCGGCGAGTACCGCTCAGCCTTCCGCGGCCGCGGCATGGAGTTCGATCAAGTCGTCAAATACACGTTCGGCGACGACGTGCGCGACATCGATTGGAACGTCACTGCGCGCCTCGGCGAGCCGTACCGCTGCCGCTGGCAGGCGGTGCGTGGCCGCGGCGCGATCATGCATGCGGCGGCGAGCTTACTCGCATGTCCGGCGCCGAGTTTATCCGCACTCAACGCCGATCCCGCCGGCGATTCAGGCATCCCCTGGCGTTTATTATCCCGCGCCGCGCCGAAACACAGCGTGATGTTGTGGCTTGGAGATTTCGCGCCGCGCCCTGAGCCGGAAGGCTGGGCGGTGTTGCGCCGACGTTACCAAATGATGGGCTTCCGCGTCGACGATCCGTGGGAACGCACTTTGCCCGATCAGGGCCAATTCGCGGCGTATGACCCGACGGCGGGGCAACTGGTGACAATTGAAAATTCCGCCGCCGAACGCACTGCGCACGGCGAGTGGCGCAACGCCCGCGAAGCCACGTGGACCACGCTCTTTGCCGATGTCCTCAGCCGCCTGGTCGTGAGTACCAGCGAAAACCGCCTCGACGCGCTCGTGCGTTTTTTTCACGCCCGCATGCGCGCCGGCTCGATTCGTTAAAGCGATGCTGAATTACACGCTCCACGACCCTCTTTGGTTTCTTGCACTGGCGCTTCTGCCATTGAGTCTATGGCTGCGCGGACGTCGGCGCGTGCCAGTGTTGCTCGTGCCTTTCGCGGCCTCGTGGCATCGGCCCACGCTGGCATCAGCGTCGCGCTGGCCGACGGGACTTGCCGTCGCAGGACTAATTCTGGTCGTCGCCGGCCTCGCGCGCCCGCAGCATATCGAGGACAAACGCGAAGTTCGCTCCGAAGGCTACGACATCATGTTAGCCATCGACCTTTCCTCCTCGATGCTCGCCGAAGATTATGAACGTGGCAGCGAACGCATCAACCGCCTGCAAGCCATCAAGCCCGTCATCCAAGCATTTATTGAGAAACGCCCCTCCGACCGCATCGGCATCGTGCTGTTCTCCGGCCGTGCGTATACGATGGCACCGCTCACGACCGACCACGATTGGCTCGCCGCCCAACTGGAGCGCGTGAAAATCGGCCTCATCGAAGACGGAACCGCGATCGGCGATGGCCTCGGCGTCGCCCTCACTCGCTTAGAACAAGCCAAACGTGCAACCGCCGGCAAACGCCAAGGAGCCTTTGTCATTCTCATGACTGACGGCGCCAATAACCGCGGCGCGCTATCACCCACGCAAGCCGCCGAACTCGCCAAGTCGCGCAACATTCCTATTTACGCCATAGGCGCCGGCAAAGACGGCATCGTACCATTCCCGGTCTTCGACGACAAAGGCAACAAAGTCGGCTACCGCCGCATGATGTCCGACCTGGATGAAGGTGCCTTGCGCGAACTCGCTGAAAATACGGGAGGAAATTTTTTTCGTGCCTTCGACACCGGCGCTGCCGAATCCGCGTTCAAGGCGATCGACCGCGCGCAGAAGATCGAATTTCAATCCAAGAGCTACTTGCTCACAACAGAGCTTTTCCCGTGGGTCGCGATCCCCGGCCTCGCCTTGCTCCTCGCCGCCGCCCTCCTTGCGCGCCCCGCCGCTGCACGCTCCACTGCATGACCTTCGCGACGCCCCAATTTCTCTGGTTACTCTTCGTACCGCTCGCCGTGCTCGTTTGGGAACTCAGCCGCGCGCGCCGCGCCGATGCTCTCGCCCAACCTAAAATTCTCCGCGCCGAAGCCGGCGGCGATTCGCTGCAACTCTCATCTTTCAATGCTCAGAGCGCCAACACTAAGCCCGCTCGTCGCCGCCCGCGTTTTTGGTTATTTTTTGGTCTCATACTTGCAGTTACCGCGGTCGCCCGACCGCAATACGGCCGCATTGATGAGCCCGTCTTCGATCAATCCCGCGAAATCCTCCTCGCCGTAGACCTCTCGCGTTCGATGCTCGCGCCCGACGTGAAACCGTCGCGCCTCGAGCGCGCCAAGCTGCTCATCCAATCGCTGCTCGAGCGTCTCGCCGGCGAGCGCATCGGTCTTGTCGTATTCTCCGGCACCGCATTTCTGCAATCACCGCTGAGCGCTGATTACGAGATTCTAAGAGAGTTTCTGCCTAATCTCGGGCCCGACTATCTGCCCGAAGGCGGCACCAATTACAGCGCCCTCGTCACGACCGCACTCGCCGCCTTCAAGCAAAGCGGCTCGGCCGATCGTTTTCTCATCATCCTCTCCGACGGTGAAGCCACCGACGACAATTGGAAAACCACCGCCCAGGAACTGAAAAAGAAGAACATCCGCGTCCTTGCGCTCGGCATCGGCACCGCGGCCGGCGCAATGATTCCTGACGGTCCCAACGGCTTCGTCAAAGACGACCGCGGCGCCGTTGTCCTTTCCAAACTCGAACCCAACACGCTGCGCGAGCTCGCCGATATGACCGGGGGCGTTTACCGCGATGCCTCGACCTGGGTCGATCTCGCATCCCTCATTCAAGCCACCGTGGAAGCCGGACAAAAAGGCGAGTTCGTAGAAAAAAACTCCATTCGGCTGGTTGAGCGTTACCAATGGCCGCTCGCCGCCGCGCTGCTTTGCCTTATTCTCAGTTTCTGGCGCGAGTTCCCGGTGCGCCCCAAACCTCGCGCACTACGCACGCCCGCGCGTATGCCTGTAGCGGCGGCCTCGGTCACGCTACTGTTTATCACCCTCACGTTATCTCTTGTGCCCGCTTGCTTGAGCGCTGC
>RGAX01000148.1 GCA_009919985.1 Opitutaceae bacterium | reverse complement strand
ACCGACGCCACCGTCACGCAAGCCGCCGTCGGCAATTTCAATAATCCCGACAAGCCCGAACTCGAAGACTTCGGCGAAGCCTCCCTCCTCGGTAATAACGGCTCGTCTAACTATATCCGCGTCGACTGGCTCAACCCCACCGGCTTGAGCACATGGGGCGACGGACGCATGGTCATTCTCGGCACTAAGGGCTACATCGAGCTTCGTAAATACGTCGACGTCGGCCGCGACAAAACCGGAGACCACGTCTACATCGTCGATGACAAAGGAGAACAACACCTCGAGGTCGCCGGCAAAGTCGGTTTCAAATTCTTCGGCCAACTCATTCTCGACTGCCTCAACCGCACCGAGAAAGCCATGACCCAAGCGCACACCTTTAAGGCCGCCGAGCTCTGCCTGCGCGCCCAGATGGCCGCGCGCCGGATCACGCCGTAAACCCCATGTCCGGTTCCATCGCCACGCGCACCGGAGACGACGGCACGACCAGTCTCCTCTACGGCCAACGCGTGCCGAAGGATCACCCGCAAGTCGAAGCCGTCGGCGCCTACGACGAACTCAACGTCGCCCTCGGCGCCGTGAAACCGCTCCTCACCGACGCCGCCGTCCGCACGCTCGTCACCAGCCTCCAAAACAACCTCGTCGCCCTCATGGGCGAGGTCGCCTGCGCCGAAACCGACGCCGCGCGGTACGCCGAATCGAAGTTCGCAAAAATCTCCTCGGGCGACGTCACCACCCTCGACGCCGCCGTCGCCGCCCTCGAAGCCCGCGGCCTCAAATTCGACGGTTGGGCCACACCCGGAGCGAACACCCTCGGCGCCGCTTTTGATACCGCGCGCGTGGTCGCCCGCCGCGCTGAACGACGTCTCTGCGCCCTACCCGCGCACGGCCGGACCGTACGGCCCGAACTGCGGCAATTCACCAACCGCCTCGCCGATCTGCTCTGGCTACTCGCCCGCCAAGCGGAACAATGAAACACCGGGCGCACCGGAAAAAACCTGTTAAACTAGCCCGTTCCTAACCAATCTCCTGCCATGCCGTTCGCCCTTTTGCTCTTAGTCCTCGCCGCCGCTTGGCGCGTGCTCGCGCTCCACACACCGGCGCTCAGTAATTTCTCGCCGCTGATGGCGTTGGCTTTTTGCGGCGGGGTTTATTTTAGCAACATATGGCAACGGCTCGCGCCTTTCGCCGCGCTCACGCTCACCGATATCTATATCGATCATTATTACGCGGTCGAATACGGCTACCAATGGACGCTCGGCGGTGCCGCTCTGCGCACCGTGTGTTTCGCCGGCGCCCTAGGCTTCGGCCTAATCGTAGCACAACGCCGCAGCTGGCTAAATTTATTTAGCGGTGCGCTCGGCGGGGCGCTGTTGTTTTATTTTGTGACCAATACCGCTTCGTGGCTCGGCGACAGCGGCTACACGCGGACAGCAGCGGGTTGGTGGCAAGCGATGACGATCGGTCATCCTCAATTTGCGCCCACTCTTTCATTTTTTCGCAACACGCTCGTGAGTGATTTGCTATTCACCGGCCTGTTTGCCTTGGCGATGGAAGCAGCGGCCCTACGCAAGGGCACACCAAGCCTGCTCGGTGCACGTACGCAAAACGCTTAAGCCGCGCTCGCGATCGTCAGAGCAAGTCCGCAGCGAGTTCGGCGAGCTTGGAGCGTTCGCCTTTGGTGAGTTTCACGTGCGCGGCGATCGACTGGCCCTTCATGCGGTTGTGGCAATAGACTAGGCCGTTGCTGCGGCGGTCGACGTAGGGATTGTCGATCTGCGCGGGGTCGCCGATGAGCACGATTTTTGAGCCTTCGGAAATACGCGTGATGACCGTCTTAACTTCGTGCGGCGTGAGTTGTTGGGCTTCGTCCAAGATGAAAAAACGACGCGCGATCGATCGACCGCGAATAAACGCCAGTGCCTCAATTTCAACGAGGCCGCTTTTAAGGAGGCGTTCATACGGTTTCACGGCGGGGCCGTGGTTGCCGCCGTGTTGGGTGACGTGGCTGGGCTGCGGCGCGTTCATCTGCGCGCTAAAGTGCTCGTCGTGTTTTCTGTGTTTCTTCTTAGAAACTTTTTTGGAGGCAAACTGCGGATCTTTCTGCGGCTTCGAGGGGATGAGGACTTCGAGCGCGTCGTGGTAGGGCTGGAGCCAGGGTTTCATTTTTTCCTCAAGGGTGCCGGGGAGGAAACCGATGTCTTTGCCAAGAGCGATCACGGGCCGAGAAATGGAAACGCCGTCGTAGTGGGAGTGATCGTCATGCGTCTGGTGGAGGGCGCAGGCGGTCGAAAGGAGCGTCTTACCGGTGCCGGCTTTGCCGTAGCAAGTGAGCATGTGGATGCTGTCGTCGAGGAGCGCATCCATGAAAAATTGCTGCTCGAGGTTGCGCGCGCGGACGGGGATGCCCCCGGGTGCTTTGACGAAATCGGGGAGTTTGAGGCGGCGCACGACGCCATCGCCATAATAACGGGCGGGCATGGTTTTGCCTTCGTCGGAGCGGAGCAGCACGTACTCGTTGAGATAAAGCGGTTCGCCGGCAACGGTACCGAGGTCGAAGGCGCCTTCGGAGCAAAAGCGCTGGAGCTCGTAGAGGCTCAGCGGGATCTCACGATAACTGAGTTCCTCGTCGGTCTCGGGGACTTTGTCGTTGAGATAATCTTCGGACTCGAGGCCGACGGCGCGGGCCTTGAGTTGGACGTTAACGTCCTTGGTGACGAGAATGGTCGGCGGCTGATTTTGCTCTTGAACGAAGAGCGCGGAGGCGATGATGCGGTTATCTTTTTTGGAAAGATCGGGCAAAATCGCGCGGAGGCGTTCCATCGCGGCGGAGCGCCGCGAGGGATCAGCGAGATAGGGATTGATGATGACGGAGAGCGTGCCGCCATTAGAGAGTTTCACGCCCTCGTGCATGGAGCGGGAGTCAGGCAAGAGCTCCTGCAAGATGCGGTGGACGCGGCGGGCGTTGCGGCCACGCTCGGTGGACTGTTCGCCTTTGATCGCATCGAGTTCCTCGAGAACCTCGACGGGGATGGCGAGGTTGTTGTTCTCGAATTTATAGATCGATTGCGGGTCGTGAAGGAGAACATTCGTGTCGAGCACGAAGGTCTTCACTTTGACCGAAACCCTGTTCCGCTGACTGAGAGCCGAAGCTCCTTTAGTTTTTTCCATCAGTGTTGGAGAGTAGCTTGACGACAACTGAGCAAGTCGCCTGCCACTTGTCCATGAAAGAGTACGGCCGGCACGAACTCGTAACGTAGCACGAAGGCACGTCTCCCTTGGCGGCTCGAAAAACACGAGCCGGGGTTAAAAAATTAATTCGCCTGAGCGCGGGCGCGGACGCGCTGCAGGCGCTCGCCAGCGGCTACACTCACGCGGCTGTCCACGGGCTGAGCTCTTGCGTGAAAGTGATGCTGCGGATCACTCTGATGCGTAGTGATCGTATGGGCGATGGTTTGACCAGGAGCGCTGATTTGCTCGGGCAGACGATTCATGGCGACGGGTCGAGGGGCAGTTTTTGTGTTTTTCGTTTTCATGGGCGAGGGATTTCTGGCGTTAGTGTACAACGCAATGTCTCCGCGCATGACGCGTTTCTTGGCGAAGCCTGCGCGCCACGCCTTCATGGGTGGACTCAAGTAATCACCTCAGGCCGGTTTTTTCTCCGGCCCTTCACATCATAAAACTTTTACATCTCGCGCCGCAAGGACGCTGGCGCTGACGGCGATCAGAACGGTACTTCTTCGTCGGAAGGATGCGCAGGCGCTTCGGCGACCATGTCGGGCGCAGCTTTAGCCTTGGGCGCGTCGGCTTGACCGAGGGTGCCGCGGTTTTGGTGCCAGAGCGTACGGGCGGCGTTGCGCAGTGTCGCTTCCTGCGGGCGCGCAGGATAGGGTTTACCGCTGCTATCGAGTCGCGGGGGCTGTTCCGTCGCGTACCAAGACAGGGAGCGCTCGCTGAGTTTGGAGAGGGCAACGCCGTTGTTTTTGCCGAAATGCACTTGGACCTCACCGGCGTTGGGGACGACCTCGCTCGGCTGCAGAATGACTTCGTCGCCACTGGCACTGCCGCTCGAATAATTCGAGGCACTGCTCATGGCGCGCGCAGGTTGGCTACGGGGCTGGGCTTTGTTAGCCTCGGCCAAGAGCTGGCGGATGCTGACTAATTCTTCGTGGATGGCTTTGAGAATGTCTTCGTTCATACGGGATAAATGATGACCCAGCTCGGTGTCCGCGGACCACGCTGGCAAACACTTTCCCGCCGCAACGTGTTCGCCGGTCGTTTTGCGCCGCCCACTTAAATGTAATACATTTCAGCCTGCTGCTTGGTGGCGAGCTGGTTAAGTGTGTAGCTCTGGGTTTTTTGAACGAGCGCGGCGGCGACTTCATCCCAGACTTGTTTCATGCGGCGGCCGCTGCGCCCGGCGACGTTGCCGCTGCGTTGCAGGCATTCGCCCTCGACGGCGATTAAGATGTCGTAGAGCGAAATTTCCTCGGGCGGGCGCGCGAGCGTAAAACCGCCTTGATTGCCGCGGCGGCTGACGATGAGGCCGTGGGTACGGAGTTTACCGAGGATCTGCGCGAGGAAACTCGCAGGCACAGCCTCGGTTTTTGCGAGGTGTTCAATCTGCGCGAGTTCGCCGGAGCCGTACAAGCGCGCGAGTTCGGCCATGACGCGGCAGGCGTAATCGACTTTGACGGAGATTTTCACGCGGGGTTAAGGGCTAGAAAGACGGGCGATAAAAATCAGATCACGTAGTCGGCGGTCTCGGGTTTGAACACGTCGTGCGGGGCGCGCAACATACCGGCGGCGACGGTGGCGTTGGTGCCGGGTTCGATGAGGATGAACGAGCCGGTAAGGCGATTGGTCGCGTAGCCGTCGAAGACGAGTGGACGGGCGGCACGGAGTTTGATTTCGCCGATGTCGTTGACCGCGAGCGCCGCCGGAGCGGACTCGGAGTCGAGGGTGGACATGTTGAGTTTATCGATCAGCTCGGTGACGACGACCTGAACGGTGTGCGTCGTGTGTTTGAGGAAATATTTTTTCCCGACCTGAAGTGGTCGTGTGTGCATCCAGCAAACCTCGGCCTGCAAATCGCAACTGGAACCAGGGAGATGATCGAGGGCGACCAACATCGATCCGCGGCTGATGTCGATGTCGTGCTCGAGTACAAGCGTGACGGATTGCGGACAAAACGCTTCGTCGACCACACCGTCGTAGGTCCAAATCTGTTTCACCGTCGTCACGATGCCAGCCGGGAACGCGAGGAGTTTTTGACCCGTGCGCACGATACCGCCAGCGATCTGGCCGCTGAAGCCGCGGAAATCGTGGAGCGCGGCGTCGGTCGGGCTGTTGGGGCGGTTGACCCACTGCACGGGTAGGCGGAAACCCGTAAGGTTAAAATCGCTTGCGATGTGGACGGTCTCGAGGTGGCCAAGGAGCGTGGGGCCGGCGTACCACGGCGTATGAGGCGAGGGCTCGACGACATTGTCGCCGTTGAGCGCGCTCAGCGGGATGAATTTCACGTCCTTGATGTCCAGACGCGGAAGAAACGCTTCGAACTGGGCGCGGATCTCGAGAAAGCGCGCTTCGCTCCAGCCAACGAGATCCATTTTGTTAATGGCGACGACGAGGTGCGGGATGCGCAGGAGCGCGGCGATGGCGGTGTGACGGCGACTTTGTTCAATGACGCCGAGGCGGGCGTCGACGAGGATGATCGACAGGTTGGCCGAGGACGCACCGGTCACCATGTTGCGCGTGTATTGGACGTGGCCGGGCGTGTCGGCGATGATGAACTTACGGCGCGGCGTGGCGAAGTAGCGGTAAGCGACGTCGATGGTGATACCTTGTTCGCGCTCGGCGCGGAGGCCGTCCGTGAGGTTGGCAAGGTTGATCTGGCCGCCGCCGGTGATGTCAGCGGAGCGCTCTAGTGCCTCGATCTGATCCTCCATGAGGGATTTCGAATCGTAGAGCAGGCGCCCGATCAGCGTGGATTTACCGTCATCGACACTGCCGCACGTATTGAAGCGGAGGATGTCTACGGGCCGGGGAGACGTGGTGGAAAGAGACATGGAGACAGCGGGCAAAAGGTTTAGAAATAGCCCGCTTTTTTGCGGTCTTCCATGGCGGCTTCGGAGGCTTTGTCGTCGGCGCGCGAGCCGCGTTCGGTGACGCGAGCGGCGGCGATTTCGGTGATGATGTCGGCCACGCTTGTCGCCGGAGATTCGACGCAACCCGTACTGATGATGTCGCCGATGGTGCGCACGCGCACGACGAGATCGCGCACCTCTTCGCTTGGCTTCGGCGGGACGAGGTCGCTGACGGGGAGCCATTGGCCACCGCGACGGACGCAGCGGCGTTGATGGCTAAAATAAATACTCGGGACCTCGAGACGCTCGCGTTGGATGTATTCCCAGACGTCCATCTCGGTCCAGTTACTTAAGGGAAACACGCGCATGTTTTCGCCGGGATTGAGACGGCCGTTATAGAGATTCCAGATTTCAGGACGCTGATTTTTTGGATCCCATTGGCCGAAACTGTCGCGGAAACTGAAAAAACGCTCCTTGGCGCGGGCCTTTTCTTCATCGCGGCGGGCGCCGCCGATGCAGCAGTCGAATTGGAATTCCTCGATGGGATGCCTTTGGCGATGGCCTCTTCGACGGTACGCACGATGAGTTTGGCGCCGAGTTGCGCGGCACGGGCGTCGCGGAATTCGTTCAACTCAGGGAAATGGTGACCCGTATCGACGTTAAGCAACGGCAGCGGGAGTTCGGACGGGCGAAAGGCTTTTTCGGCGAGCCGCAAGAGACAAATCGAGTCCTTGCCGCCTGAGAACAAGAGCGCGGGCCGCTCAAACTCGCCCGCAACTTCGCGCATGATGTGGATGGCCTCGGTTTCGAGGTGCTGCAAATGGTCGAGATGATAGCTGCTCATGGCAATGTGCGGCGCGAGGGCGGAACGGTCGGTGATTTTAAAAGTAAGAATGCTTAGGCGCTGACCGCCTGTTTACCCCAAGCGGCGTGAAGGCCGCACTCACGTTTCTCGTCCGCCTTCGCCGGGTCAAAGTAATCCCACTCGTTGGGCAA
>RGAX01000147.1 GCA_009919985.1 Opitutaceae bacterium | reverse complement strand
TTGCCCGTGAAGTTTACGGCCGCACGCCCTCGGGCCGGCCCGCCGCGTTGCGCGCCGAGGTCACATCGGTCGATCGTCACGCCCTCGACGGCAAGGCCACGCGCAAGGAAGTCACGCTATGGTTCACCGGAAAAACCGACGGCCCGCGGATGCACCTGCTCATTTATCAACCCAACGGCCTAAAATCTCCGCCACCGGTTTTTCTCGGGCTCAATTTTTTCGGCAATCATACCGTTCATGCCGATCCCGCGATCACGCTCGCGCAGCCACATGTAGTTTACGACGCGGCCCGTTATCGTCCAGCCGATCCGCAACCGCAGAAGAAACCACCGCAACGTGGAGCGCACGCCGACAAATGGCAGGTCGAGGCTGTGATCGCGCGCGGTTATGCCATCGCTACGGCATGGTGTAACGACCTCGCGCCCGACCGACCCGACGGTCTCGCGGCGCTGGGCAGTGTTTCGGAAATGCTGGGCACGGGTGGCGCCGAGACGCGAGCGGGTGATGCCTGGGGCGCGATGGGCGTGTGGGCTTGGGGTCTTAGCCGCGCGCTCGATTATCTGGAAACGGATGCCGAGTTGGACGCAAAGCGCGTGGCGGTGCACGGATTCTCCCGGTTGGGTAAGGCGGCGGTGTGGGCGGCCGCGCAAGACGAGCGTTTCGCGATGCTCATCTCCAACGAGAGCGGCTGCGGTGGTGCCGCATTGAGTAAACGCATCTACGGCGAAACCGTCGGTATCATTAACAATAAATTTCCGCACTGGTTTGCGAAAAACTTCCGGCGTTACGACGACAACGAAGCTGCACTCCCCGTGGATCAACACGAGCTACTCGCGCTCATCGCCCCGCGCCCGCTTTACGTGGCCAGCGCGGAAGGCGATCAATGGAGCGACCCGCGCGGGGAATTTCTCAGCGCGCAAGCCGCGGAGCCGGTTTATGCGTTGTTCGGCAAAAAAGGGCTCGGCGTGACCGCGATGCCACCGCTCGACACGCCGGTGGGCGAAACGATTTGTTATCACAACCGCTCGGGCAAACACGACATGACCGCCTACGATTGGGCGCAGTACCTGGACTTTGTCGACCGGCAGTGGCTGCGGTGAGAGATGGTCACTCTTGGCCGAGGATTCACGCCATCTCGGTTTCGAAAAGTTCGTAAACGAGGGAGCGTTCGTGGAGGTAAACGCAATCGACTATCCGGCCGGGCAGGTAGCGAAAGATCACGCGGTATTGGCCGACTCTGAGGCGTTAGTAATCAGCGAGGTTGTCGCGCAGCGCCTTTATAAAGGCATACCCAAGAGCTGGTAGTGGTCAAGTTGGCGGTGGGATCCTGCTCGTGGGTGTGCTTAAAACCGTGCAGCCAGATCTTGGCTGCGAGAAGCCGGGCGAATCTGCGCAGCTTCAATCACATTCCCTGTCGATCTGAATTCGGCGCCGGTGCGCCCTCAGCTGGCGAAGAGCCGTGAAGGAAGGTGTGGAGTTCGGCGGCCATCTTGCCGCCGAAGCCGGCAACATCGGAGATTTCTGCGGCGGTGGCGGCGCGAAGTTTTTCGATGTCGCCGAAGTGTTCGAGCAACGTCGTGCGGCGGACGGCGCCCAGGCCGGGAAAATCGTCGAGCACGCTTTCGCGGATTTTGCGCGAGCGCAGATCGGCGTTGTAGGTGTTGGCGAAGCGGTGGGCTTCGTCGCGCAGGCGCTGGAGAAGATTTAGCGCGGGGGAATTGAGCGAAAGGTTGAGCGGCGGGCGCTCGTCGGGGAAAATGATTGTCTCGTGTTTCTTCGCGAGGCCGATGAGCGGCGGGGGCGTGAGATCGAGGGCGACAAAGGCTTTGAGCGCGGCGCCGATCTGGCCACGGCCACCGTCGATCACTACGAGATCGGGTAATGGTTTTTGTTCATCGCGCAGGCGACGGTAGCGGCGCCCGACGACTTCTTCCATGGCGCGGAAATCGTCGTTGCCCATGAAGCTTTTGATTTGGAAGCGGCGGTAGTTGTCTTTGTCGGGCCGGCCGTCGACGAAGCGCACCATCGAGGCGACGACGAAGGTGCCGGAGATGTGGGAAATATCGAAGCACTCCATCGAGCGCGGCGGCGGGTCGAGCGCGAGCGCTTCGCCGAGGAGGCGTACGGCTTCGGCGCTGGCATCAGGTAGTGCGAGGGTGGGATCGGTGCGCTCGAAGTTGCGGGTCTTGGCCAAAGTTTTTTGGAGGGCAAAAACGATGTCGCGCAGCTCCGCGGCTTTCTCGAATTGTTGTTTCTCGGCGGCCGCGAGCATCTCGGTGCGCAGCGATTCCAGCCATTCGCGGGATTTGCCTTCGAGAAATGCGCACGCCTCGGCCACGCGTTGGCGGTACGCGGCGGGGGTGACGGTGTTTTCGAAGCCGTAGAGCTCTTGGCGGACGTCGTCGTAAAGTTGCCACGTGCCATCGGGGAGTTTTTTCGGCGTGGCGTCGCCAAGAAGTACGCCGAATTGACGGCGCATCTGGGCGAGGGTTTTGCGGAGGAGCCCGCTGTGGGCGAACGGGCCGAAATACCGCGAGCGGTCTTCTTTTTTGAAACGCGTGAGGCGAACCCGCGGGAGTTCCTCAGCGACATCGACGCGGACTAAGAGGAAGCGTTTGTCGTCAGTAAAGTCGGTGTTGTACTTCGGCTTCCACTGCTTGATCAGCTTGCCTTCAAGTAGCAGTGCCTCGGGTTCGGATTTCACCTCGTGCACGTCGAAGTCGGCGATCATCTCAATGAGGGCGCGGATTTTGGGGTGCCACGTCATGGCGCGCGAAGGCGTGAAATAAGTCGATACGCGCTTTTTGAGATTCTTGGCCTTGCCCACGTAAATGATGCGCCCGAGGCGGTCCTTCATGAGGTACACGCCGGGCTGGTCGGAGAGGCGGCGGACCTTCTCCTTCAGATTTACGGTTTCACCAGTTGGCATTTTGGCAGAATCTCTTTAAGATCATTTCTCGCAAGTATGGTTTCTTCTAGCAACACCCCCGCGGCCCGCAAACCGGTCGCTCAAATTTATTACGAACTACTCACCCTCGGTGATGAATTATTGCTTGGGCTGACGGCCAACGGCCACCTCACGTTCATCGGCGCGCAACTCGGTCGGCGCGGCGTTACGTTGCGGCGTAACATCACGATCACCGATGACGCTGATGCGATCGTCGCCCAATTTCGCGAGAGCTGGGCGCGGGCTGATGTCGTGATCACGACGGGCGGACTCGGGCCGACGTGTGACGACCGTACGCGCGAGTGCCTCGCCGAAGTTCTCGGACAAAAACTGGTCCACGACGCGAGTGTTGAGGCGAGTATCGCGGCACGATTTGCGCGGCTCGGGCGCACGATGACGCCCAATAATCTCAAGCAAGCGCTGGTCTTTGAGCGTGGCGAAGTGCTTGTGAATTCCAACGGTACCGCGCCCGGTCTTTGGGTTGAGCAGGATGGGAAAATCCTCGTGATGTTACCCGGCCCACCGAATGAATTGCAGCCGATGTTTATCGAGCAGATCGTGCCGCGGCTCGCCGCGCGCGGGTTACTCACGGAGAAAGAAGCTTACGTGCAACTGCGCACTTCAGGCGTGGGTGAGAGTGCGTTAGAGACGCGGCTACAGCCGATTTTTGATCGCTTTGGTGCGGCGCTGAGTATCGCGTTTTGTGCGCATTCAGGCCACGTGGATTGCCGCGTGAGTTCGCCCGGTGGGCAGTTGGACGACGTGCAGTTGCAGGTTATCGCCGCGGAGTGTGCGAAACTACTCGGCGAAGATTTTGTCTGCTATGGTCACGATTCGCTCGCGAAGGTGTGTGCGGATATGTTGCGCGCGCAGGAGAAGATGCTCGCCTGCGCCGAAACGGCGAGCGGCGGTTTGCTGGCCAATTCATTCACGGATATTTCCGGTGCATCAAAATTTTTCGCAGGCGGCACGGTGTGTTACTCCAATGAATCCAAAATGCAGCTCCTCGATGTGCCGGAGTGTCTACTCGCGCAGCACGGCGCGGTGAGCGCGGAGAACGCTGTGGCGATGGCGACCGGCGCGGCGGAGAAACTCGGGGCGGACTACGCGGTCGCGATCACGGGCTTCGCCGGTCCCTGCGGCGGCACGCAGGAAAATCCCGTCGGAACCTTTTTTCTAGCGCTGCACGCACCGCATGGCGTGTGGTCAAAAAAACTCAGTTATCCCGGCCCGCGCACGACGGTCAAAGTCCGCGCGGTTAATGCGGCGCTTGATTGGTTGCGCCGCGAATTATTGCGCGCGGCGAGTGGGGCGAGCGCGATTTCGCAACGCGGCGAAGCGATGCAATAATCGGGGTCAGGCGAAATTCCCGCCGCACGAACGATTTCAGCCCAACAGGTTTTTCAGCGCGGCCAGGTATTTTTCCTGCGTGCGCGTAATGACGTCGTCCGGCAAATGCGGCGCGGGCGGTTGCTGGTTCCAATGAAGCGCGAGCAGGTGGTCGCGAACGAATTGTTTATCGTAACTCGGAGGCGAGCCGCCGGGCGCGTAGCTTTCGGCCGGCCAGTAACGCGAAGAATCGGGCGTGAGCACCTCGTCGATAAGTACGAGATTACCGGCGAGGTCGGTACCGAACTCAAATTTTGTGTCGGCCAAAATCATGCCGGCGGCGCGGGCGCGGTCGTGGCCGAATTGGTAAAGGGCGAGGCTGGCGGCTTTGACTTTTTCGTACAGCGCAGCGCCGATGCGCTCAGCGGCTTGGGCGTCGTTAATGGGCGCGTCGTGTTCACCTTTTGGGGCTTTGGTCGTGGGCGTAAAAATTGGCGTGGGCAGCCGTTCGGCTTGGCGTAAACCGGAGGGCAGAGGGATGCCGCAGACTTCGCCCGTTTTTTGGTAGCTGCTCCAGCCGCTGCCGATGAGGTAGCCGCGCGTAACGCACTCGATGGTGAGCGGCGTGAGTTTGCGCACAATCATGCTGCGCAACTGCAGGTCGCGGTCATGTAAGCCGCGCCGGGCAAACTCACCGGCTTGATCGGGCAAGAGGTGGTTGGAGATGAGGTTCTGCGTCTGAGCGAACCACCAGTTGCTCATTTGGGTGAGTACGATGCCCTTGCCTGGAATACCATCGGGCAAAATCACGTCGAAGGCGGAGAGGCGATCGCTTGCGACGAGCAGGAGTGCATCGCCAAGGTCGAAGATTTCGCGGACCTTACCCGAGGCGAGCAACGGAAACGGCACGCCGTCGAAACGGGTGACGGCCTTGGGGGGTAGGGCAGCGGCGATGGCGGAGAAGTGCATGAGTTTTCCGCCACCACAGAGGCGCGGTCTGAACAGGAAAACAAGCTTCGCGTGCGCGTGTCTGCGGTTGGCCGCGGTGGGGCCGCCGCTGGGCGCGTGGTTCCGCAGTTGTGCCCATGCGCGCAGTACGCCAACCTCACCGCGATGAAAACGTCGCGCGCGCCGATTTTGATTTTAGCTGGGATTGTCTTGGGGCTGAGTTTTCCGCTCCGCGCGGCGCCAGTCTCGGCGGTGGCGAGCACGCCGGTCGTCGCGCCCTTGCCGCCCCTCGACACGGGTCGCACGCTGTACGCGCACGCGGCTGACCGGCGCTTAAGCCCCGCCTCGAACGCTAAACTCTACGTCGCGGCGCTCGCGCTTGACACGCTCGGCGGCGATTACCGCGTACGCACGCCGGTCTTCGCTTCGGCGCCGGTCGATGCGGCGGGCGTGATTCAGGGCAACGTCATCGTGAGCGGCCGTGGCGACCCGAGTTGCGACCCGCGGCGTTTGCAGCAAGATTTTTTGGCGGCGTTTGATCCCTACGTCGCGGTGCTTAAAAACGCGGGCGTGCGTCGCATCGCGGGCGACGTAGTCGCGGATGCCACGTATTTTCGCGCCACGCCGTTTGGCGCGAGTTGGACGGTCGATGACATCAACGATTATTATGGCGCGGAGATCTCCGCGGTTTCGGTGAACGACAACTACGTCGACGTGCGCGTCTCGCCTGGTGCGATGGTGGGTGCACCGTGTTCGCTCGAGTGGTTGCAACCGTTCGCTGGACTTACTTTTGACAATCGCACCACGACGACGGTGGCCGGAGGGGCGCGCTCGATCAGCGTATTGCGTGTGCCCGGCGAGACGACGGTGCAGATTTTCGGCGAACTCCCGCTCGGCGATAAACCCGAGCTGACCGAGGCGACTGTGCCGCGGCCCGCGGCGTGGTTTGCTGCGGGGTTGAAGGCCGCGCTCGCGCGGGTGGGCATCAGTGTCGGCGGCGCGGCCCGCGGCGTGCGCTGGCCGGAAGTTTCGGCGCAGACGGCGAGCGACGTGCGGCTCGGGGAAGTCGT
This sequence comes from Opitutaceae bacterium, assembly GCA_009919985.1. Lineage (GTDB taxonomy): Bacteria > Verrucomicrobiota > Verrucomicrobiia > Opitutales > Opitutaceae > Tous-C4FEB. Next base: position 875 of record RGAX01000147.1, on the reverse strand, counting down.
TTCAGCGCCGCTACGCGAGTATCTCGGCGTGATGATGAAACAGTCGCAAAACCTGCAGGCCGATCTGATTTTCGCGCACCTCGGTGAGTTGCGTCGCACGGCGACGATGCCTGCGACGACGCGTTCGGAAGACCTCGCTTTAGTGGGCTTGCGGGAATTTTTGACGCGCCACGCGTTACCGGTGAGCGACGTGATTTTCGACGAGGGCTCGGGCCTATCGCGCAATAACCTCACGACGGCGACGGCGACATTGGCATTGCTGGAATTTATGGCGAAGCACGGCGAGGCGAAGGCGTTTGCAGAATCGTTGCCGATCGCGGGGGTGGATGGCACGTTGCGGCGCCGTATGAAAGGCACGCCCGCCGAAGGCAAAGTCCAAGCGAAGACCGGCACGTTGCGCTGGACGACGGCGCTCTCGGGCTACGTGACATCTCTCTCGGGCGAGCGACTGGCGTTTAGTCTGATGCTGAATCGATTCCCGGCGGCTCCCAGTCGCTCCGCGAGTCGCGAACTGGACGAAATCGCCGCGCTCCTCGCCCGCTACGCGGGGTCGCGCGACTGAGCTCCGTCGGTAATCTACTTTTTTTATGAACGGTTACCCTCCCGCTCGGTTGGTTTCTTTAGATGCGTTTCGTGGTGCGACGATTGCGGGTATGTTGCTCGCGAATAATCCGGGGTCTTGGGGGCACGTATATCCGCCGTTGCGTCACGCGGCGTGGCATGGGTGGACGTTCACCGATATGATCTTTCCTGGGTTTTTGTGGATCATGGGTGTCGCGATGACGTTATCGTGGGCGCGGAGGGTTGAAGCGGGGGAAGCGCCGGCGGCGTTGTTTCGGCACGTGGGGCGGCGGGCGGCGATTATTTTTGGACTC
>RGAX01000146.1 GCA_009919985.1 Opitutaceae bacterium | reverse complement strand
GCGATGGCGGCGGGAAACGGGATGCCCTCGACGAAGACTTTGCGCGTGTCGAATTTCCCGTCGCCGTCGGTATCTTCGAGAATGACAATGCGGCTGTCGCCGTGGTTGGCGAAGCCGGCCTTACGGGTTTCGTAGTCGCGATTTTCCGCGACCCACAAGCGTCCGCGGTCGTCCCAGCAAAATGCCATCGGCTGGGTGATCATCGGCTCAGCGGCAGCGAGTTTTGCTTCGAAGCCGGCGGGGACGGTCATTTTGGCGGCGGCTTGCTCGCCGGTGAGGAAGGTCGCCTTCAGGCCTTCGGCTTTGGCAAGGCGCCAGAGGACGGCATCGTTGGTCTCGCCGGAATAGGTCTTCCAGGCCTCGGTCATCTTGAGGTCGTTGAGTGCGCCGGTGTAGACGACGAGCTGGTGACGGATGGTCTCGATCTTGCCCTTCGCGATGGACCAGTCGCCGGAAATGGCGCGGCTCGGACCGACGCCCATCTGTCCGTCGACGCGCCAAGGGAGAGGGTAGCCGGAGTTTTTCGGATGATCGAACACGGCGATGTGTGCCTGATCGGTGCGGCCTTCGAGTTTGATGCCGATGTCGACCCACAGCGCGCGCTCGCCGGTGGCCCGATTGTTCTGCTGGCGGTTGCTGTTGACCACACCGCCCTCCATGCCGGCGCGCCATGGCATGCGGACGAAGAGCCCGCCGTACTCGTATTTCGAGACGGTGAGATCGACGAGGCCTTCGCCTTTCCATTCAAGATCGAGGAGGTAACGGTCACCGCTGTCGCGCATGGTCCAGGTCTGTGTCTCCGCCATGATCGGCTCGCCGGCGGCGTCGAGCATGTGGTAGACGGTAGACCATTTCACCGTGTTGCCATGCTCGGCGATTATATCGCTGGATACGCGGCGCCAGTAGCCATTGGTGGGATTGTGGAAATAATCGCGACCGTTGACGCGCGTGAGGCCCCAGTAGATGCCGGTTTGGTGCTTGTGGTGGCCGGGGCTGAACTCGGTGAGTACGCTCTTGCCGTCGGGCGAGACGATGGGGTGCAGATAGGGGCGGAAATCGGGTTTCGCGTTCTGTGTGAGGATGGGTTCGACGACGTTGTCCCGATACACGGAGATCGTGTGCGTGCCGGCGTCCTGACGCAGCGTGAGATTGGCGGCGTGGGCGGAGGATAGGGCTGCGGCGAAGAGGGCGACGTAGAGACGGAATTTCGAATTAGTCATATGCTGAATTTCGGGAAAGCGGGTGGCAGGACGTGGAAGGTAGTGAACGGGAGAACTATGGCCTGAGATACTAAGGGCTTGGGCGGGCGTAAGGCTTAATGGGGTGGTTGCTTGGCGCGCATCACTTTTCGGGACGTAGCGCTCGAACGTAGACGTAATAGGCGCCGGCGATTTCCAGGCCGGCGGAATCGCGAAACCACGTTTGCAGGGCGACCGGGCCGCGCGGCAAGGTTAAACGGAAGTTCACCGACTTGTCCTCGGCCGTGACGGCTTGCTGTCGCAGCTCCGCGCCGATTTTTAGATCGGCGCTTGCGACGGGAAAGGCATCGCCGGCGGCAAAGCCACCATCCACCCCTTTGAAGGCGGGCATGGCCGCGGTGATCGGCGCATCGGCTTCGATCGGCCAGCGGCGCAGAGAAATTTCGTACTCGCCGGCGTGTTCGACGAAGAGCGACCACGCGCCGTTCTTTTTCGTTCCGCGCACTTGGTTCTGTTGATCGAAGAACACATCCACCCAATCGCACGGGGAGAGTTGGACGGGATTGGCGCTGGCCGAACCGAGGTGGATCGGGCTGATCTCGAGCAGGCGCGGTTCGACTCCGGCCCACCACGTGGCATAGTGGTCGCGCAAGGCAGCCGCGACATCCGGGAATTGCGTGATCACGTTACGCTCCTGCGCCGGATCGGTCGCAAGATCATAGAGTTCCTGGTCGGCGACGAGGCGCCAGCGTTTCCACAGCACGACGGCATCGCCCGGCTTTGGGCGCGAGTCGTTCATGCGGGAAAACTGAATCGTGAGTTTCCGATCGGGCAGCGTTGCGGCGGGATCGTGCAGGAGGCCGGCCAGGCTCGTGCCATCGAATCTGGCCGCGGCGGGCTTCGCTACGTCGCAGAGTTCGAGGAGGGTGGGGAGAACGTCTTGCACCTGCGTCAGGTCTGCGACGTCGCCGGCCGCGCGCAATTTTCCCGCGGGCCAGCGGATGAAAAACGGCACGCGATGCCCGCCGTCGTAGAGCCCGATTTTTTTATCGCGCATGCCGGCGTTGAAGACTGGGTCGCCGGTGGCCGTGCCGTTGTCGGTCATGAAAATGAGAATGGTATTTTCGTGCAGTCCGTTTTCCCGCAGGAACGCATCGAGTCGACCGAGGTTCTCGTCGATGTTGGCAATCATGCCGAAGAAAGAGGCGACGCGGTGCGGTTGCTGGCGGTAAGGTTCGCGGTAGCGATCGGGGACAAAGAACGGACCGTGGGCGGCGGCGAGCGGTAGGTAACAGAAGAACGGTTCGTGACGCTCGGCCTGTTGCTTCATCCACGTCTGTGCTTCACGAAAGAAGACATCGGTGGTGTAGCCTTCGTATTTCTTGGGGGAGCCGTTGTGCTGGTAGACGTCGTCGAAGTAGTCGTTGTTAAAGTAGCCGGCAGCGGAAGGGATGCTCGAGGACTGATACCAGATTGATTCCTGAAAACCGCGGTCCTGCGGGCGGTAGGGGTAGTTATCGCCGAGGTGCCACTTGCCGAACATTCCGGTGCGGTAGCCGCCGGCGGCGAATATTTCGGGCATCGTCGGAAAATCGCGCCGCAGATTCGTGCGGCCGCTGCTAACGTTCATCGCGCCGTTACGCAGGGCATCCACGCCGGTCATGAGCTGCCCGCGGGTGGGCGTGCACATCGGGGCCACATGAAAATCTGTGAAGCGGAGACTCTCCGAGTGCAGTCGGTCCATCTGCGGGGTCTTGAGCACGGGGTTGCCGTGCACGGAGAGATCGCCGTAGCCCTGATCGTCAACAAGTACGAGGAGGACATTCGGCTTCGCCGAAATGGCGGCGTACGCGGGGCGGGGGACCGCAACCGAAAAACAGAGCAGCAGAACAAGCCAAGGGAAACGAGACATGATCGGGGAGGGTTAAGGGTTCGATGGCGCGACTTAGGACGATAGGGATCAAAAAACTCTTTTTACGCGCAGCCACCATTCGCGGCCGTCCTTGGAGATATAAGGGCTGGTCATGAAGTTGCCGTAGTAAGGGTCGAAGGCCGGTGCCCGGTCGAAGACATTGTTAATACCAAGCGTGACGCTCATTCCGGCAAGCAGGTGGGAGCGGTCCTCCTTCCGGCCGAAGTCGTAGCTAGCGCGGAAGCTGTGGTTGTGCTGAGCGGGGATTGTTGTCCCGCCCATCGTCACGACGAACCGAGCTGCGCCAAGAGGATCGCCAGGCGCGCCGGTTTGCTGATAGCTGCCGAAGTAAATCGTATTCCAGCTCAGCTTCCAACCGTGGCGCGACCAATTCAACCCGGCGTTGGCTTTGTACTTGGCCACACCGCCGCGATTGACGAAGCCCAAGTAGGACGCCAGTTCTCCTCCCGCCGTGGATCTCTCGTAGATCTGCATGACTGTGCCGCCTGCATTGAAGTTAAACACGCCGACGGAGGTATTCTTCCGATAGGCGGCGGACACGTCATAACCGCTGCTGACATTTTTGGCATAATTTAAGGCGGTGAGATCGAGGTCGGTGATAAGCTTGGACGTGGGATTGCGGACGACCCGTCCGGCCGCGCCGGGCAGACCTTCGATGTCGACCATCTCCTGCGCGCTCAGTGTGGCGATGGAGTCCTTTTGCTGGATTTCGAACCGCTCGAAATTGAACCGAAAGCCCTTCATGATTTCCGATTTTGGCTCCCAAATCACGCCCAGGCTGCGGGTGGCCGAGGTCTGGGGTTTTAGGTTCGGGTTGCCGCCGGAGGCGACATTGACCCGGTAACTCGAGCCGGTTTTGGAATCAACAATCACTGGCCCCACGCCTTGCGCGCCGCCGCCGGTGAGCTGAGCGATGCTCGGCGGGACGAACGCCTCGTTATAGGAAGCGCGAAAGGTCAGCTCCCTGAACGGCTGGTATTTCAAACCGGCCAACGGGCTCGCCTGGAAAATCTCCCGTTCTTTATGGTAACCCAGAGCCCCGCTGGCGGTGTTGGCGGCGGGATTGTTCGGGAAGGTGGTCTGGGAGGCCGTGCTGATGCCCGCGCGGTAAAGTTCTGCGCGGGCGGCAAGCTGCAAATCGAAGGCGCGCAGCATGGTCCGGGCGTTCTCCTTTTTGACGAAAGGGATCGTGGTCTCGGCATACGCGGAGTCCACGGCCTGCGCCTGGCCAAAGTAGAGGATGTCGTTGTCCGACCTGGGCGTGCGCGGGAATTGGCGGCGGCCCGTGTGATCATCGCCGCCTTCCTTGCGATGCTCGAGGCCGATCGTGAGGATGGGAGTCAACCCGCCCAGAAACGGCACGGGGCCCGAGGCATGCAGGTCAACGGTATTCATTAGGCTGTTACCGCTATAATTGTAGGTGGCGAGGTTGGCCGCGACGTTCAGGGGGAAGGCCACGGTATCGACAAACGGATTCAAGGCGCCGCTGTTCAGGTCGTTGATCATTGCCGTGGGATCGTCGAGAAACGCCCGGTAGGAGAAGGAGCTGCGCGACCAAGTGTAGGAGGTCTGGCCGCGCCAGCCGGCCCCGATGTTGGCCACGAGGCCGAACGAGAGGTTAAGGGTTTTGCTCGTGGAAATGTTCGGTGTTTTGGTGAGGCGCGGGAAGTTGATAAAGACATTTTGGCGAAAGGGATTGGTGGGCGCGTTGCCCGGCACGGTGTAGGTTGCCGAGAACGGGTCGGCATAGTTGTTGCCCGTACTGTTCGAGTAGCTGACCTCCGTGAAGGCCTGGAGGCGGGAGGTCAGTTCGCGGTCGACCGCAACCCGTAAGGCCCGGCTCAGCGGCGCGCTGCCCAGCGGGGAATTGAGGCCGCGGTAAAGGGTTGGCGCCGCGTTAAAGTTTAAGCTACCAGCGTTGGCGACCAGCGCGGCGGAGAGGTTCGCCCCGGGCCCGGCGCCGACCGGTATGTAGGTCCGGGTCGAGTTGAGCGAGGTGCCGTCCTTGAGGAGGAGTGAGGCGGTGCTCGGATTGGTGAAACCGTTGAACACAGCTGGATTCAGGATGATATTGGGCGTGGCCCCGGGATAAGGGGAGGTGGCCGTCCAGCGGCTGCCCGTCGCGCCGTTGGGGACATTGGCCATTACTCGGGCGTCATAGTCCCGGATGTAGAGACGGTCGCCGATCGTGAGCGGAGTGCGGTCCTTGTAATTAGCCGTAAGCATCACGTGGGTCTTGGCTCCCAGGGAAAAGCCCAGTGTGGCGTCGACGCTCCGGGTGCGGGAGGAACCATGGAATACGTCGCCATAGGTCATCGCGACAGCGCCACCCTTGTAGTTTTTCTTGAGGACAACGTTGATCACTCCACCGGAGGCGGCGCCGCCGTAAATTGCGGACGCGCCGCCCGGCAGGACGATGATCTGTTCAATCGCGCTGAGCGGAATCGTATTGAGGTCCACCTGACCGAAGGCGGCCAGGTTCTGCACCGGTGCCGCCCGGCGGCCGTTGATCAAGACGAGCGTGCGGGAGCTACCCATGCCGCGCAGGTCGATGTCGCTGATTAGGTTGCCGTTGCCGCCGGCCACAGGCTGGACGATGCTGTTCGACGAGCTGGAGGTGTTCATCGAGAGCTGATCCTTGAGGAACGAGTTTACGTCGGCCGAATTGATCTCCTCAATAGTCTCACTCTTAAAAATGTAGTAGGGCTGCACGTCATCGATCGAACGCGGAATATCGACGTTGCGGTCGGTGTAAGGCTTGTCGGCGGAGACGACGAACTCGGTCAATATCTGCACACCCTTGTCGTCCGTTTCTTTTACCGCGGGCTTTTTCACCGCCGACTCGGCCGGTACCGGGACGGCCGGGGCGGCCGTGGCCTGTGCGAGGGTGCGCGGGCTGGCCACTAGGGTGAGGAGACCAACGACGCACAGGCTGAGGGCCGCGACCGTGCGCTGGGCGCCGGAGCGCAGGAACTCAGGCGACCCTATGGGCAAGCCCGGCACCGATGGTGCAGGGTTCGCGGAACGGGTGGGGTGGATAATTTTTGTAGTCATTGGCTGGTAGGATTTGGGTTTTCAGCGGGGGCGGATCCGGGAGGGGGTTATTTGTCGGCGCGTTTTGGTTTCGCCCTGTTGCGTTCGTCGGCTTCGACGACAACGGCTTTCATGTAGGCCTCACGGGCGGCGAGGTCATGGCGGGCGCGGAAGACGGAAATCATCGGGTCGCGCGTTTGCACCATCCACGCGTCGAGTTTGGCGATGAGGGTGTCGCGTGGGGCGCGGTGGGCGGGATCGGCGACGAGGTTCTGCAGGGCGTCGGGATCGGTAGCGTAGTTGAAAAGTTCTTCAGGTACGCGGTGCTCGAAGAGGTCGAGGCGCGCGGCGACGGCGGGATCGGTTTTCGCGAGTGCGACTATGCGTCGGTAGGTAGCGGTGCCCTTGGTGGCGGTGGTCATCACGCGGGTGCCGTTGGACCACGGGTTGAAAATATAGCCGTAGTCCCTCGTGATGATCGAGCGCATCGGATGACGATGGCCTTCGAAGTTTTCGTTGTATTCGGCGACGATGAAGTCGCGGCCGGCCTGGGTTTCACCGCGGAGGACGGGGGCGAAACTGCGGCCATCGAAGCCGGCGGGGGCAGGCACGCTGATGATCTCAAGCAGCGTGGGCAGGAGGTCGACGGCGGAGACGAGATGGCGGTCGTCGACGGTGGCGGGTTTCGTGACGCCGGGCCAACGCACCATCAATGGTGTGCGAGTGCTCTGGAAGTAGAGCTGTGTCTTTGCGAATGGCAGCGGCATGCCGTGGTCTGAGAGGAAAATGATCAGCGTGCGGGCGTCTTCACCGGATTCCTGGAGCGCACGGAAAATTGCACCGAGGGAGTCGTCGCCGCGGCGGACGGTGGAGTAGTAGAGAGCGAGCTCCTCGCGAATTTTTGGATCGTCGGGGAGGAAGCCGGGCACGGTGATTTCGGCAGGCTTATAGACGCGGCTCGGTTTGTTGACCTCGGGTTGACCGTCCTCGTTGTAGAACGGTTTGTGAGGATCGGAGATGTTGAGGTTGAA